>JBKOZZ010000082.1:0-23763 GCA_046726155.1 Acidobacteriota bacterium | reverse complement strand
GGTTGAGCGGCTAAGCTGTCACCGAGCTTACTCGCTCAGGTGTTGAGCGGGCTACCACCACAGCCCAAAAACGAGAATGTTTTGGTTGGCTTTGACACGGCCGACGACGCCGGAGTGTATCGACTGCGCGACGATCTCGCGCTAGTGCAGACACTCGATTTTTTCACGCCGATCGTGGACGACCCTTTTGTGTACGGCCAAATCGCGGCACTCAACTCGATCAACGACGTTTGGGCGATGGCCGGCACGCCGCTTACCGCGCTGGCGATTACCTGTTTCCCCAAAAAGGGCGTGGATCCGGTGATTCTCGGCGAGATCATGCGCGGTGGAATGGAGACACTGAACAAGTATGGTGTCACACTGATTGGCGGCCACAGTGTCGACAACCAGCAGATCATGTTTGGTTATTCAGTAACCGGCGTAATCGATCCGAAGAAGATCGCCACTAATTCGGGCGCGCGCCCCGGCGACGTAGTAATCCTGACGAAACCAATCGGCACTGGTGTGATCTCGACAGGAATAAAGTTTGAAAAGACGTCGCCCGAAGTTGCCGCGTCCTCGGTCGCAACGATGTTGACACCTGGCAGACATGCGGCTGAGACAATGCGCGAATTTGACGTCAAGGGCGCCACTGATGTGACAGGCTTTGCCCTGCTTGGCCACGCCTGGGAGATCGCGAAGGCCAGTGGGGTGACGATTGAGATCGATTCGCAAGCAGTGCCGTTGCTTGATGGCGCGTTTGAGCTTGCGGGTGCGGGAATGTTGACGAGCGGCGACAAGACTAACCGCGAATATCTTGGCGCAGAGATTGAAATCAATGATTCGGTAGACGAGACTTTGGTGAAATTGCTCTACGATCCACAAACCGCTGGTGGGATTTTGATTTCGGTTGCACCTGATCGCGCGGGTGACTTGCTGATGCGGCTTCGCGAAGCGTACCCCAACGCCGCTACCATCGGACGCGTCCAGGAACCGCAGCAGTGCTCGATAGTGGTTGATTAGTACCTCGCCGTCGCAACCGGCAGCAAGAAATGAGGAAGCCCGCGAGAGTTTCGCGGGCTTCCCTGGTTAATGATTGAACTGCTGAGCTTCAGGCTCGAAGCTTGGTTAGTCAATTGGCTTACTCAGCGTCAGCGCCGGCCTGGCGGCGCTTTGGTCTGATGTGAGATGTCGAAACTTTTGTGGTTGAAGGGTTGGTTAACAAAGCGGCGCGGGGGCCGCCCCCGGCCAAAGCGCCGCCAGGCCGGGGCACTCCAAGGAGTTGAACCTGAGTTTTCACAAGCCCGGTAGCGGGTGGGTCCTCGCGTCGAATGAATCTAATATGAAAAATGCGACGGCGACCCACCGGCTACCGAGGCTGTGTAATAACTCCGCGTTGTCGTGTCATGAGGTCAGTACCACCTCGCGGTAGCGGGTATGGGTTCTTGTTGGGGAAGTGAGACGATCAACAGAATGATTAGTGCGCGAACCGATCTATCCCGAGGAAGACCCACCGGCTACCGCCTGGTGGTACTGATGACCTCATCAGACCGCATGTTGCTAGTGTGCGCATCGTTCAAACTGCATCAGTACGTTAGTTTCGCTAGTGTCCAGCAGTTTGGGTTTCCCCACGGCCAGAACCGGCATGAATGAACGCCATTTTGTTTAAGATGTATGGCAGGGTATTCTTTTCACACCTGACGCAGATAGACAAGAACATGGCTTCGATGATGTCGCAAATCTTTTATTCAAAGGTCTACGCCCTTGTTGACCTCTATCGTCATGTCCGCGAGCGCACAATGCAGATTGTCGCGCCCTTGGAGATTGAAGACTATGTGATTCAGACGGCGGAGTTTATGAGTCCGCCACGCTGGCACATCGGCCACACCTCCTGGTTTTTTGAGACGGTGCTGCGTACGCACCAGCCCGGCTACAAAGTTTACTCCGACGATTATCTTTTTTATTTCAATTCGTACTATGAGGGGTTCGGTGAACGAATAGCGCGGCCCCGGCGGGGCACCCGATCGCGCCCGACAGTTAAGGAAACAGTCGCGTATCGCCAACACGTTGACAAGCAGATGACCGCGTATCTCGAATCGCTCGATGCGCGGTCTGGCTCGGATGGTAACGCTGACGCCGTTTTGTCGCTCGTCCGGCTTGGTCTCGAGCACGAGATGCAACACCAGGAATTGCTGGTTTACGACATCAAGCATCTGCTGAATGACCAGTATGAGGCGCCGATGAAACCCGCGCCTGCACCAGCTGCGAAAGTAGAAGGAATGGCGGAGATTGCCGGGGGACTTTTCACGATCGGTTACGCCGGAAATGATTTCGCTTTCGACAACGAAAAGCCCGCGCACCAGGTATTCCTGCAAGACTACTCGATCGATCGCGCGTTGATAACCAACGGCGATTTCCTTGAGTTTATGCGCGACGGTGGCTACCAAAACTTTCATTGGTGGTTCTCTGAAGGCTGGGAAGCTGTCAACCAGGAAAAATGGCAGGCGCCACTCTACTGGGAACTGCACGACGGCGAATGGATGATTCGCGATTTTTCGGGTTTGCATGCGGCCGCCGACAAAGCTAACGAGCCTGTTTCACACGTCAGCTTTTACGAGGCTTCCGCCTTTGCGAAATGGGCGGGCAAGCGTCTGCCTACGGAAGGCGAATGGGAAAAGGCCGCGACCTTTGATTCCAAGACTGGCGCGCGCCGGGATTTTCCGTGGGGCGATGAGCCGATCGACTCGTCAAAAGCCAATTTGTTTGAGAACGGAATCTGGGCTCCGGCACCGATCGGTTCTTTTCCCGAAGGACAAAACTCTTTTGGCTGTCAGCAGATGATTGGCGACGTGTGGGAGTGGACAACGTCAGATTACGTACCCTACCCGGGATTCAAATCCGAGTTTGATGAATACAACGATAAGTGGTTTGTTAATCAGAAAGTCCTGCGCGGCGGTTCATACGCGACGCCGCAATCGCACATCCGCTCGACCTACCGAAATTTCTTCCACGCACACGAGCGTTGGATGGTTTCTGGCTTTCGCTGCGCGAAAGACGCGTAACGCAAACTGTTAGTTTGCGTCTGCCGTTGGGAGCGAATTTTTTGTTTGTGTCTGTCACGAATCCTCTCATTTGAGCGGCAATCCAAACTCCGCAAACTAACAGTTTGCGTTACGAGTGGCGCTCACCCTCTGTTTCCGCAAACTAACAGTTTGCGTTACGATTCATCGCTCGTAAGAAGTTTCGATTTCGCTGCTGTTTAGGCGGGACTACGACCGGGGGCCGACAAATTTCGTGGCAACAATACTAACTGATATTGAAGTTCGCGTACTGGGTTCGCTGATCGAAAAACAAGTAACTACACCGGAATACTACCCGCTTACCCTAAATGCCCTGACGCTTGCCTGTAATCAGAAGAACAACCGCAATCCGGTCACGTCCTTCGACGAGACAACGGTGGCGCAGGCCCTCGAAACTTTGCGCGAGAAGAACCTGGCCTACGTGTTTTATGGCAGTACCAGTCGCGTGCCCAAATACAAACACGTCCTGCCTGAAGTAATGCATCTGAGCCCAACGGAGTTGGCGCTAATGTGCGTGCTGATGCTTAGAGGCCCGCAGACAACCGGCGAACTAGCGACAAGAGCCCTCAGGCTGCATGAGTTTTCCGGATTGGAAGAGGTTGAGTCTACTCTGAATTCCTTAATTTCTCGCGAGCCCGACCCGCTCGTTACACGGCTCCCGCGTCAGCCCGGTCAAAAAGAAGTCCGCTTCGCCCATCTGCTTTCAGGAGAAGTTTTTAGCGAGACTGTTTCCCAGGAAGACCGCCCCCTTGTAATATCTTCTCGTTCGAGCCAATTCGACCGGGTTTCGAAACTGGAGAGCGAAGTTGAAACTCTCAAAACGCAGGTTGAAAAACTTCGCGAGCAGTTCGAAGGCTTCAAAAGACAATTCGAATAGCCGGGTTTATCCACAGCTTACGCAGATTTAGAATAAGAACTACAAACCAGATTAGACAGCGGGTTTTGGCATGCGTTTGTGTCCCCTTCTAATCTGTGAAACAAGACCGTAGGTTCCTGTTTTTCTGATCTCGAATTCGTCGCACAAACTATGCGCGAGCTGCACCTGGTCTGTGACCTCCGATGTGCGGTAAGTCTCTGACTTACCGTCCACTCTCATATTTTTTGCTTGGGTCTCTGATCTTCAAATTTCCGGTCGAAGACCGGAAAAGAGTATCTGGTTGGTAATCCGATAAGTCAGAGACTTACCGCGTATCGGAGGTCACAGACCTAACGAGGCAATCGCGGAAGAAGAGATTGGGGAGGCGATGGGTTTTTCTAATCAAGTCCATCGTCCCGGAGGGACCTAATGTTTATAGAACGCAAGCCTAAAAGAGTGCTCCCGCTCCGGCGGAGCGGAACGTAATCACCGCAGAAACATTGCGCTCCGCTGGAACGTGAGTTGTAGGTGTAGCAATTGGCCTATAAACATTCGGCTCCTCTGGGGCCACGGCATCGTTTGGTTGCGGCTCTGCCGCGTTATGTAATCTGCGTAATCTGCGGATGAGCTGATTAGCTCCTGGCTGGTGATTGCACGTCTAGGCCAGTGTTTCATGTGTGCAATTCGGCTTGCTTTGGGTTATAATTTCCCTCCCAATGAATCTCGAAATATTTCATCCAGCGGTTGCGCGCTGGTTTGCGAAGAGCTTTCCCGCCCCGACGCTGCCACAAGAACAGGCATGGCCGGCCATCAAAGAGCATCGCAACACTTTGATCGCGGCGCCGACCGGTTCCGGAAAAACTCTCGCAGCTTTTCTCGCCGCCATAGATGATCTGGTGCGTCTCGGAGTTGAAGGAAACCTTGACGACACCACTCACGTCGTTTACGTATCCCCACTGAAAGCTCTCAGCAACGACATCCAACGGAATCTCCAGTTTCCGCTTGCCGGGATTCAGGGCGAACTGCAAGCGATGGGTTTGCCTGAGGTGAACATCCGGACATTTGTCAGGACAGGCGACACGCCGGCGGGAGAACGCACGGCCATGACTAAGCGGCCGCCGCATATTGTGGTGACCACACCGGAGTCGCTCTACATTCTGCTGACCAGCGAAGGCGGCCGTCGCATGCTACAGACGACCCGCACGATTATCCTTGACGAAATTCATGCGGTTGTCGGCGACAAGCGTGGTTCCCACCTGGCGCTTTCTATCGAGCGCCTCGAGCATTTGGTCAATCAATATCAAATCGAGAACTCGAAACCCGAAAATCGAAAATCGAAACTGATTCGGATCGGTTTGTCTGCCACCCAGCGTCCCATCGAAGAAGTCGCGCGTTTTCTCGTGGGCACTGGAAACATCGACTCCGAAGGCACACCAAACTGCACGATCATCGACAGTGGGCACACGCGCCGGCTCGACCTGGCCATCGAACTCCCTGAGACGCCCCTGCAAGCAGTGATGTCTGGAGAAGTTTGGGAGGAGGTTTACGACCGGCTCGCTCAGCTAATCCGGCAACACAAAACGACGCTCGTTTTTGTTAACACCAGAAGATTGGCCGAACGTGTTTCTCGCCATCTGGGCGAGCGCATCGGCGATGAAAACATTGCCGCGCACCACGGCAGTCTGGCGCGCGAACAACGTCTGGCCGCGGAGCAAAGGTTAAAAGCCGGCGAACTAAGCGCCCTTGTCGCTACGGCTTCCCTCGAACTCGGCATCGATATCGGCGACGTTAATCTGGTTTGCCAGCTTAGTTCTACTCGTTCGATCGCCAGCTTCCTGCAACGTGTGGGGCGATCAAACCATACTGTCGCCGGCTTCCCCAAGGGCCGGATTTTCCCGCTCTCGCGCGACGAGTTGGTTGAATGCGCGGCAATAATTGATTCCGTGCGCCGGGGCGAACTCGACCATTTGGAACTTCCGGAACAACCGCTCGATATTCTTGCGCAACAGATTGTCGCCGCCTCGGCGGCTGAAGAATGGACGGAGGAGGCGCTCTTCCAGACGATCCGGCGCGCCTATCCCTATCGCAATCTGTCGCGAGAGAGATTTGACTCGGTCGTTCGCATGCTGGCGGAAGGATTCTCTACCAAGCGCGGACGACGCTCGGCTTACCTTCACCACGACGCTGTCAACCAACGAATTCGCGGGCGACGAAATGCGCGGATCTCAGCAATCACATCCGGGGGCGCAATTCCTGATACGGCGGATTATGCCGTTGTACTCGAGCCAAGCGATCTGGTGATCGGTTCGGTTAACGAAGACTTCGCGATTGAGAGTTTGCAGGGCGACATTTTTCAACTGGGAAACACTTCCTGGCGCGTATTGCGCGTCGAACAGGGCAAAGTCAGGGTTGAAGACGCGCACGGACAGCCGCCGTCGATTCCCTTCTGGCTAGGCGAAGCTCCGGCACGCACGCATGAGCTCTCAGTTTCCGTATCTCGTTTGCGCGAAGAGGTAGCGAACCGGGTTGATGTGAGTACTCCGGCGGTTGTCGAGGGGGTTGTTGAAGAAGATCCATCTGCTAGCGCCGGCGGTATTGGCGGGACCATCAATCTCGAGCCGGCAATTAACTATCTGCTGGACGAGGTAGGCATCGCGCGCGCAGCCGCCGAACAGATTGTTGAATATCTCGCCGGCGCGAAGGCCGTGCTGGGCATCATGCCGTCACAGGATAACCTCGTGCTCGAACGCTTCTTTGACGATAGTGGCAGCATGCAGTTGGTGGTTCATGCACCGTTTGGCAGCCGCCTCAATCGCGCCTGGGGTCTGGCGCTGCGCAAGCGTTTTTGCCGCAAGTTTAATTTTGAGTTGCAGGCCGCAGCCACGGAAGACGCCGTGGTCCTTTCGCTTGGTCCGACACATAGTTTCCCGCTCGATGAGGTGTTTCACTATCTCAACTCCAAAAGCGTGCGCCAGCTTTTGTGTCAGGCGCTCCTTGACGCACCAATGTGGAACATCCGCTGGCGCTGGAATGTGACACGTGCGCTGGCGGTCTTGCGCCGCCGCGGCGGCAAGAAGATTCCAGCCCAATTGCAACGCATGGATGCAGAGGATCTGCTGACCGCGGTCTTCCCTGATCAGGTGGCCTGCGCAGAGAATCTTGGCGGCGGTGAACGCGAGATTCCAGCACATCCGCTGATTGACCAGACCGTTAAGGATTGTTTGGAAGAGGCGATGGATGTCGACAGTCTGGAAAACCTGTTGATCTCAATCGAGCGCAACGAAAAGAACCTGTTTGCGCGTGATGTGATCGAAGCTTCGCCACTCGCGCAGGAAATACTCAACGCCCGGCCGTATGCATATCTCGACGATGCCCCGCTCGAAGAGCGCCGGACGCGAGCAGTGCAGCAGCGACGTTGGCTGGATCCGCAAACTGCCAAGGACATGGGCAAACTCGATCAGGACGCGATTGACCGTGTGCGCGATGAAGCCTGGCCTCGGGTTGAGAATGCAGATGAATTGCATGACGCCCTGGTTGAATTGGGGTTTATTACTGCGGCCGAAGGCGCAGAGTGGCATGAGTTTTTTGCTGAGTTGAAAAATGATCGACGCGCCGCCGTGCTTCAAGCTGTTCCTGGGACCGCGGGCGTCCCGCCTGCAATGAGCGCGCAGCGCGAACAATCTGATAACTCGACGCTGTCTGGTAATGCAGCGTATGCGGGCGAGACGCCCGCGGTCCCAGTAATAAAGTTATTGGTTGCTGCCGAGCGTCTGCCTCAACTGAAAGCCATCTATCCATCCGGATCGCTCGAACCGCCCCTAGTCGCGCCGGAAAGTCTTGCGCGGGTCGCCTGGACTGCCGAAGACGCGCTCGTAGAAGTCCTGCGCGGACGTTTAGAAGGCCTGGGCCCGGTAACCGTGAACGCTCTTGCAACATCGTCAGGCCTTAACACAAGCGACATCGAATCCGGTCTGCTCAAACTCGAAGCAGAGGGCTTTGTGATCCGCGGGCAATTCACGCCCGGCGGCACAGAAACCGAATGGTCGGCGCGCCGTCTGCTGGCGCGTATTCACCGTTACACGCTCAATCGTTTGCGGCAGGAGATCGAGCCTGTCTCTACCGCAGACTTCATGCGTTATCTCCTTGCCTGGCAGAAAGTCGCGCCCGATCATCAGATGGAGGGGCCGGAAAGCCTAAAGGCCATCATCGAGCAGTTGGAAGGCTTCGAAGCCCCGGCTGCGGCCTGGGAAGGAGAGTTATTGCCCAGCCGGCTGGCTGATTACGATCCAACCTGGCTCGATGCCTTGTGTCTCTCCGGTGAAGTTGTCTGGGCCCGGCTAACTCCGCCGGCGCCGCCATCAGTTTCGTCACGCGCGGCAAGTTCCGAAAACGGTGTAGAGCGAGCGCGTGGCTCCGCTCCCGTGCGCAACACTCCTATCGCGCTGCTGCGGCGCAAGAATTTTGCCATCTGGAACTCAGTGTTTCCCCAACCATCGTTGAGCGAAGTTGAATTCTCCACAACGACACGGGCTGTTCACGACTACCTGACGACACACGGCGCCTCGTTCTTCACTGACATCGTCGAAGGAACAAGACTATTGCGCAGCCAGGTGGAGGAGTCGCTGGGCGAGTTGGTCGCTAACGGGTTGGTTATTTCTGACAGCTTCGCTGGACTTCGTGCCCTGCTGACTCCCGGCAGCCGGAAAACCCAGGCTGCTTCCCGGCGCAAACACCGGCAGCCTACCTACGAAATGTCGAGCGCCGGACGCTGGTCCTTGCTGCAACGGAATGCTGGGAGCGCGGGGGTCTCGCCCGCAACGGCGAGGCGCAGCCTTGCCGAAGGTGTTGCCAATCCTGAAGCCGCCGAAGAGATTGCCCGCATTCTCCTCAAACGCTACGGCGTAGTTTTCAAGCGGTTACTCGAACGCGAAGGAATAGCCTTGCCATGGCGTGTGCTGCTGCGCATCTATCATCGAATGGAAGCGCGCGGCGAGATTCGTGGTGGGCGTTTCGTAGCAGGAATTTCCGGCGAACAGTTTGCACTTGCAGAAGCTGTCGGGATGTTGCGAGCGATTCGTCGCGCGCGCACTGGAGCGATAGATTTTGGGCTCCGATCACCCTCGCAGGTAGCCGGCGACACCGCCCCGGAGGGGTCAGCAGGAACAGGTCAGGAGAGTTTGATCTCGGTGAGCGCCGCGGATCCTTTGAATCTGATCGGCATCATAACTCCAGGCAGTCGTCTCACCGCACACACCTCAAACCGCGTGCTCTATCGTAACGGCGAACCTATCACTGTGCTGGAATCTGGTGAGACACGCTTCCTCGTCGAGCTAAGCCGCACCATGGAATGGAAGGCCAAGAGCGCGCTGATGCGTAAAGCGACCCCACCGCAACTGCGCTCCTACCTGCGCCGGCCCGCCTGATTGACATCAGTGGAGCGGCGGAATAAGCTGCGCTCGTTTCCTCGGCACCTTCGCCTGCTCGCAGAATTACAGTTATCTAAACCATGAATGAGGTTGCTCAACCCACAGATAAGTTTCAGCCCTTGCTGTTCGTTGCGATGCCGTTTGGAAAGAAAAAGGCGCCGGGCGGATACGAGATCGACTTCGATCGTGTTTACCAGCAGGCCATCAAGCCTGCGGGTGAAGCGGCTGATCTCGAGGTTATCCGGGCCGATGAGGAACGCACCGGCGGCATCATTCACGTCCCGATGTTTGAGCGGCTGTTACTCTCCGAGGTTGTAATTGCCGATTTGAGCATCCCAAATCCAAACGTCTTCTACGAGCTGGGCGTACGGCACGCTGCCCGGCCCCGCGCCACTGTCCTCATATTTGGACAGGAAGCAGGCGGCAACCAATTGCCTTTTGACGTGCAGTTGATGCGTGCGCTTCCCTACACGTTGACCGAAGGTGTGCTCGGCGTCGATGCGGCGACGGAACTGTGCAACAACCTCACGCAAAAACTGCGCGACGCGGTGGCCGATTTGGAAACAAAAGACAGTCCGCTTTTCCAGCTCATCTCCCAGTATCCAGGAATCAATCTGCCGGACGAAGTGACCGAAAACTTCCGCGACCGCGCGCGAAGAATAGATAGCATCTGCGAGAGTCTATCGGACGCGCGCCGCTTGCCGCTCGCGGCGGGCGCGAAAAAAATCAAGGAGATTGAATTGTCGCTCGGTAATATCAGAAAGATTCCTACCGAGATACTTGTCGACTTACTGCTCTCCTATCGCGACGTAAAATGCTGGGATGAAATGATCCGGCTGGTTGCCAGTCTGCCGACGACTGTTGCAAACGCCATTACAGTTCGCGAGCAACTGGCTTTCGCGCTTAACCGCAGAAATGCGGAGGGCGATCGGGAAAGCGCTGTACGTATTCTGGAGGAAGTTATCAACAAGTTTGGCGCCTCACCGGAGACCTGTGGCATTTTAGGGCGAGTTTATAAGGATTACGCTGCTGACGCCGAGAGAGACGGAAAACCGACGCGGGCCGCTGCCTACCTTGATGAGGCAATCAATTGGTACCGTCGCGGGTTTGAAGCCGATCCGCGGGAATACTATCCCGGCATCAATGCCGCTACTCTGCTTTTCAAAAAGGGAGATGAGGTATCGCTCGCCGAGGTAAAGCAAATCACGCCCGCGGTTTCATTTGCGGTCGCGCGGCGCGGCGGCATCAACTCGCGTGACTACTGGGACGTTGCCACAGTGCTGGAAGCGGCCGTACTGGGAGAAGATTGGGCTTATGCGCAACGCGCCGCCCAGAAGCTTGCCATCCTTAAAGCGCCGACCTTCGGACTAGAAACAACCCTCAACAACTTAAAGATTATTCGCGACACCCTAAGCGCCCGCGGAGGCACAATTGAAGAACTGGACAAGGTTGTCGCGGTGCTTGCAGAGGGTTAGTGAGAAACAGATTTCACTGCGATACTCAAACTGCATTCAGTGTGACAATCTCGGCGCGCTCGCGGGCATTATCGAGAAAAGCATCCGTGTCTGACTCAATCTTCGCTTCAGTGAGTATTCTCTCTATTTCAGCGCGAGCTTCTTCCAGCGTGGGCACGATTTGACCTGGGGCGCGTGCCTTGAGACGGGGCACGTAAGTATCCTTGTAGTAATCAGCGATCTCTTTTTGGGTAATCACCACAAAGTTGCGAAAACGGAAATCAAGGTACTTTTCAATCCTGAGGCGCTGCTCCAGAATTTCGTCCAGCTTCTCGGCAGTTAATCCCACCTGCTGAAGTCGTTGTTGAAATTCTGCCGGGGAAGGAAACGCCTTCACCAGTTCATCGCGCGCGGTCTTTACCTCGTCTGAAGTTGGCGCGATCGAGGGCAGCTTCTCGGCCTCCTGAAGGATTAGTCTCTGGTCAATAACCAAATGCAACGCCCGGTTGAGGTCGACTGAAGTGGGATTGTCCAGCGGCGTATTCGGTTGCAGCGCCAATTGCCACAGGAGATCGGAATAGGTTATCAGGCAAATTTGATGACACTCCGGCAGGACGCCGGCGTTTACAGTCGCCACCATTTTGTCGACCACCTGCTGAGCCTGCGCCACGGAAGGCAGTAGGCAGAAAGCAGTAAGCAGAAGGCAGAGAACAATGCATCGGATGGACAATGGACGCGGGGCGTTGTACTTCCCGCCCACTGCCCGCCGCCCACCGCTTTCCAAAATAGTTTCTGCCTTCTGTTTCTTTTCTTCTGCTTTCTGCATTCTGCCTTCTGTCTTTTAGAACGTTTGCGTAAATCTGAAATGAAGCTGCGTTCGCTTTAGCCGATAGATTGCCGGCGTGCCGGTGAAGTCGTCAGCTGCGCCACTGGGACCACGCTGGGGAATTAGAAACTCCGGCGGGTTGAGCAGGAAGCCATAATCCACCGCGAGCGCACCCCCGAACGGAGTTTGAATTCTGAAACCGAGGCCCACTGTGTTGGACCAGTGGGAGCGGAGATTTGCAGCGTTTATCGCCGCCACGATATCGCCAGGAGGCACGGTTCTGTCCACGTGTCGGCCAAACAAATCACTAATCCGCCGGAACACGTTGCCGCCATCATAAAAAGGGACCGCCTGAAGCGACCTTGTCAACGGTATGCGGGCCTCAAGATTGACAATTGCGAGCGCGTTGCCACCAATCGGAACTGTAAACGGGTTCAAAATTACCGGCTGCTTGTTTTCATCGATGAAGGTCCCCTCCGGAATTATCACCTGTCGGGGACCTGCTTCCTCAAAATTGAAACCGCGGAGCGTAGTCGAGCCGCCGGAAAAGAACCGCTCGCTGATGGGCAAAGTAAGATCAATTTCATCGATTTTGCCATTGTCGTCACGATCGCGAGGATTGAAGAGGTTTGCCAGGCCCAACGTGGCGTTACCGGCAAGTACGGTCCCGCGCAGAGCGTTCATTTTGTAATAACGGCGATAAGTCGCCTGCAGCCGGTTGAAAGAGACGTTTCCGCCAAGTTGTCGCAACGCAACCGCGTAATCAATGTTGAAGAAGCCGCCGCGGGTGGCATCTAACTGGTTGTAACGACAGATTTCACCCGGGGCCCCCGTCTCCTCATCCGGATTGCGAACTGTCCCCAGCAGGCCGCGCTCGCATCTTTCCCTGGTGTCACGAACATACGACACTCCAAACCGCGACAGTCGAATCGCTCGATCCGGTTGCAGGATCGGCTTGAGGATCAAACTCTCAAGATTGAATAGACGAACGTCTTCATAACTATAACGCCCAAATATTATCGAATGAGTTTTCCGACTAAGGACCTTCTGCGTTTCAATCGCCGCGGTGAAGCGATTGATTGTAGGCTCGCCGACTTTATTGCCAAACTCGTCAATCGGGTTTCCGTCGATATCAAGTCGCTGCACGATGCCCATTGTGCCGCGGTCAATCGCCGAACGGAAAAACCGCGTCACGGTCGAATCGCGCTTGTACTCGAGCGATAACGCCAGCGGCGCAAATCGATTTTCGCCGTAACGCTTAAAACGCGGGTCGATATATTCAAATCTCAGGATCTGTTGCTTTGTGCTGATTCTGAGGCGCATCGCCCCCTGCCGCAGCTTATTCATCAAATTAACGTTACTGAGCTCAAACAGACCCAAAGGACCAGTGTCGGTTGAAAATCCGCCGCCGTAATCCATCACGCGCGGCTTCTTTTCTTCGACATCGATCAGGACATCACGCCGCTTGAAGCCCGAAGCCGTTTCTCCCGCGGCTTCCGTACGAATAATCACTTGCCGGTAAGCATCTGTCAGATAGAGTTCTCGCTCGCTATCGGCGATTCGATCCGAGCGCAACACATCACCTTCGGCAATGGGAATAGCTCGCACGATCGCGTCGCGCTTGGTGCGCTGTGTCTTAGCATCGCCGGTTACTCCGTTAACAATAATCCGGTTGATGTAGACTTTGTCGCCTTCATTGGTGATTGAATAGATGAGCCTTACCTGCTCTTCTTCGCCTTTCTTTGGTAGCTCGACAATCGAGTAGTCCATCTGCGCGCTTACATAGCCTTCGTGCGCATAAAGTGCGAGCATACGCTCGCCGTCCGCCCGGGCCTGGGAGCGCGAGTAAGGAGCGCCGATGACAGTTTTCAACTCATCGCGCAGTCGCTGGTCGGTGTAAATCTTGTTGCCGCGGACTTCAACGCCCGCGATGCGTGTCAGCGGCCCTTCACTAACCTGGAAAGTGATAATCAGACTCTCGCCGTTGATTGACACGCCCTGAAGCACATCGACATCGGCGCGGCGATAACCCATGTCCCGCATATAGGCCCTTATGGTTCGCTTGTCCTGCTCAAGCAAGGTGAGACTTGTGAAGCCGCGGCCATAACCAAAGAATGGGATAAGCCCCAGCGCACTCGCCTTCCGGGTTTTCAGATCGGCGGCAACGTCATCGGGCGTAAGCTTGTTTGTGCCGGTGATGCGAATATCAGTGAGTTTGAAACGGCGTCCGCGTTCGATGTCGTAACGGATTTCAACCGTGTGGCCACTGAGGGCTTCAGGGTTTAGCGTTTCACAGGTGGCGGCAGTTCCGTTCTTGCCTGACTGCGGAGTTGGCGGCGTAACGGTGCACACGGGGGTGACTTCCGTAAAGAAATAGCCCTGCTCCTGCAATTTGTTACGTAGCCGGCGCGAACCCTCGATGATTGCCGATTGATCGATGTTGCCTTCACGCTTCACCGGTAACAGTTCGCGGGCCGTTTTTTCGCTCATGGGATAATCCGGAACGATGACGTTAACCTTTGGGCCAACGGCGCCAGTCAGCTTGATCGCAATCAGATTACGGTCCGCTTCACGTTCCACTCTGGGTTCATCAAGCAATGGAGCGAGGTAACCGAGGTCGATTAGGGCCTGCCGTATTGTCTTCAGATCCGACCCGAGTGCCTCACGCGTGAATGGCGCCTGCGGTTGAAGGTGCAAAGAAGTCCTAATGGCTGCCGGATCAAATCCAGTGACATTGATATCAAACGCGTCAACCCGCGCCTGCTCGCCGGGGTTAATGCGGTAAGTGACGATAGCTCGCGTCCCGCTTGGATCCAGTTGCTCAACAGGTTCAACGACCGCATTGAAGTAACCGCGATCCCGCAGATAGACCTGAAGCTCATCAGCGTTGCGCAGGACGATTTGCCGGGATAGACGCGTGCCAGGTTGGCTCAGGTTTACGCGAGCGCGCAGTTCATCTTCGGAAATCGGTGTGCCGGTAGCAGGGGTCAACTGAAACTTGACATCGCCGATCTGCACCTGGCGTTGAATTACAAAGCGCAGACGAATAGGGCCGCGTGATGAACCGCTCGGGGCCGGGCCTGCCTCGAAAACTTCCACTCGCGCATTGGCTACTCTTTCAGAATCGAATAAAGCTTGCAGCGAGTCGCGTACGGCAACGGCGGAGAATTGGGTGTTAGGCAGCACCCTTACAATCGATAGGAACTCCGCTTCGGCTGCGGGATCAGGGAGCGAACCTTCAAGAGTAATTTCAACTGAGGTGATTAGCCGGCCTTCATACTCCGCGAAGGTAGAACCAGCCCGGACATCAATCTGAATGAGAAACAGAGTGATAGCCAGAACAACTACGGAAAGAGATAGCCTCAGGACATTCGCGCCTCTTTGCCAGGGTCCTGGCGTCCTTTGCGATCCAGTCGTTCCCTTGTCTCCGTCTATCCCCGAGACGCGCCAAGGCTC
This sequence comes from Acidobacteriota bacterium, assembly GCA_046726155.1. Classification (GTDB taxonomy): domain Bacteria; phylum Acidobacteriota; class Blastocatellia; order Pyrinomonadales; family Pyrinomonadaceae; genus PSRF01. The sequence goes on along the minus strand of JBKOZZ010000082.1, from coordinate 8,686 downwards.
GGCCCCGGAGGGCAGCGTTCGATGACCTAGTTGAGCGCCTGGCGTTCTACGCCTGCGCTGTTTTAGGTGGCACTGATTGTCAGTCCGTGCTTCTGCCTGGCCCATAACTTGAACCCACGCGGGCTGCGCGCGCGGGACCGCTCTCAAAACCGCCTTCTGAACCGAATCTCAAAACTGAAATTGTTGTTGCGCGCAGTTAACTGCCGCGTCGAGGCCTGTTCATACTGCGCGATGAAAAACAGCCGGTCGGAAACGCGATACTCGACGGCCAGGATTTGATTGGGGTCCGACGTGACATTGGTCGAATAGGTAACTGAAAGGTCCTTGCTAATTCTCTTGCCTAACGTCAAACGCGCCACCGGTGTCGAGCCGCTGCTACCGATGACCGGATTGATTTCAAATCGGCTCAACCCGAAAAGCCTGCTGGTGGCGCGTTGCGCAGGGGCATTGATGAGTGCGTCAGTCAAAAGGCTGGTGGCCGTTCCTAAACCCGATTGCGAAAGTATCGACGAGCTCGTGTCTCCGGATGCCAGCTGGCCGGTCGTAATCAAAGAAACAACATCAGCCTGTGGCAAGGCCGGTTCAGAACTGATGACGGCCTGGGGCTGAGAAAGCGGGCCGGTAAGACCAACGGTTACGCGATAACCACGAATCTGGCTTTCGCCCTGAATGTTTATGATTGGATCGGCCTGGCGCTGCGGAGGCAAGTCCACCAAAGCACGGGTTAACTCATAACGATCGTGGCGGAAGTTCAGTGTGCCGCTGCTCGCTGTGATCCGTCCTGAGACCACCGGGTCTTTCACCGGACCATTGACCAACAAAGACACTGAGCCCACCAAATCCGCAAGATTGTTTCTGACGACAAGCGCGTTGCGGCCTTCAACACGCAAGTCGCTAAAGACGGCGGTGCGCACAAATTCAACTTCAGCACCTTCTTCGATCGATTCACCGGCCCTGAAATTAATCAGATCCGCGAGCTCGATGTCCTCCGTGTATTCACTGCGGCGCACATTGACGAGACCACCAATCAGTTGCTCGCGCGAAGTACCTTTGACCTCGAGATCAAGGTCGGCTATCGTGCGGAAGTTCTCGGGATAAGGAACAGTGACGTTGTCGCCGTGGACGTTGAATAAGAAGCGCGAGAGCGTAAAGCCCTCGAGCAATGCGCCGCCGTTAACCGAGACATGCCCACCGCCCATCGTTGCGGTTAGCGAGTCGATTTGGGCCTGGTTTGAGCTGAACCTGACCAAGGACTTCACGTTGGTAACTGTCCAACGTTCATTACCAATCAGCAGAGAGATCGAGCCTCCGGCGACTGAAGCAGTGCCGTTGAGTCGCGGTCGTTCGTATGTGCCCGTGACTCGCATCGCTACTTCAGCAGTGCCCGACAAAAACGCGTCGGGACTCAGTCCATTCAAAACTCTCAGGTTAAGCTGGCCTTCAGCCGTCATACTTTGCCGTCCGTCGGGGCCGATGGCGAGTGTTCCACCAAGAGCGATGTTCGTACCGGGACCAGTAAATTGAGTCTGTTCGAAAGTTAATTCGTTGCGCGAGAAGCGCACGACGAGGGGCGAGGTGGCGTTGAGTTGAACATCTTCAACTCTGAAACTCAGATTCGTAAAGTTTGCCGTTCCCTGCAAACCGGCCATCGAGAAATATTCATCCTCATCCAGCAGGTTGCCGCTTAGCTTGAGCGTGCCGGTTGCCAGTCCGGAGATATTCACCGTGGTTTGCGGCAGAATCATCTTCAAGAGGCTCGTGAGGTCCGCATTGTTAAGCGTGGTTTCGACGTTGGCAGCCAGCCTGTCGCTGCCGAGGTTGACCTGTGCGGAAATCACTTGCGGCGTCGAACCAAAAACGCCTGTGGTGAGCGTGATGTTTAGCTGTTTGTTCTCCGTTCTTCCGACCAGGGCTAACGTGCCGGCAGATCGGCCATTGATGACAACGTCTTTCCCTGTCCCATCAAATGTAATTTGATATGCCGAGAAATTCGATTCAGAAAAGTTGCCGGCGATATGCGCGTTGAAGTCGGCTGTACCGGAGACAGATGTAACTTCAGGCCGGTTGGTCAAGGCGAAGAGCCGGCTCAGTTGTACGCCCTCGGCGCGACCCTGAAAATCGAATGCTTTGGTCGTCGTGTCAACAGTGCCGCTCGCGACCATGTGGCCTGCCGTTAGTCGAGCATCCACGTTTTCAATATTCACCTTCGAGCCGGCAAAAGTCGCGCGCGCGACCAGGCCCTCCAGCGGTTCTCCGCCTAAACGGCCGGGACCGAAGCGCAGATCGGCGCTGCCTACCATCGCGTTGGGTATGCCCGTTATTTTTACCTGACCGGAAGCATCAGCCTGTGTATCGGCAAGTTGGGCTCGAGTTGATTTGCTGAGCGGCAGCGCGGCAATCAGATTACCGGCATTGACCCGATCCAGGGTCGCTTCGAACGTGATGTTGTCTTTACCGGTGCGGGGTGCGTCAAGCGCGAATTGCATGCCGCCGCCGTCTTTCTCTGTCAAGCGACCATCCGCAACGCGCAATTCGGCGGTGGTCATTTTCAGTGAGGCTGTCAAAGAGCCAAGATCGTTTCCATTAACCAGGAGAGTGCCCAAAGAAACTCTCCCGTCGATGTCCGGCGAACTCAGTTTTCCTCTCAACGTTCCATTGAACGCCAATTGGCCCGCCAGATCGATGCCGTAGCTGCGCATCTGTTCTTCGACCTCGGGAAGCAGGCCCGATGAAACGAGAACCGTTTGCAGCTCGGCGGCGTCGGACGAATTAAGATCAACCTGCAGATTGGAATCGCCGGAGAATGAAAACTTACCGGTCGCTTTGAGTTTGGTGGCGGTCGTTTGTAAGTCGACGCGTTCAATATTGAATAATCCCCGATCTGCGCGGATCGCTACGACGCCTGAAAGCGGAACGCGTCCGTTGGCCGTGGCGACGTCTTCAGCGATGAATGTGCTTGTTAGCGTGCCGGAAGCTTGTTTGAAATCGGTTCCCGGAAATGCCAGGTCAATCCCGCCGGTGGCCCGGCCCGACAATGGCACAGCCGATCCTGCCAGCGCCGTCAACGGTCCGGCCACATCCACTTGATCAAAAGTTGCCGCAACGCGAGATGTGCCGCCTTTGGTAATTGCGATCCTGGCGTTGCCAGTAGCTCGACCCTTGAATATATCCGCAGTGAAATTGTTTAGTTGTATTTCGCTGTTGGTTGCTACCAGCTGGGCCTGCGCCTGGCCCATGTCCATCTGACCAAGCACGCCACCCCCAATGCTTAAATCAGCGCTCGCTCGATAACGTCCCGAGGGCTCAACGACGAACACGGGTTTGCGGAGGTTTACCTCATCAACGTGGCCATCAGCGAGCTTAACGCTGCCCGCGTTGATGTCTGCAGTCGAGCCTTCAACGCGTCCGCCGCGAACCGACATCCGGACACCGGCGATATTTATGTTCCCGATTTCCGTCCCCTCAGCGCTCGTCGCGCCGACCTGCACGTCTTTAACAACGACGCTGGTCACGCCGTCGCGACTAACGATGTCGACATTGTTAGCGGTTACACCCTGGACTTTGGCGCCGGAGCCCACAATAGTTCCGGCCTTGAGCTTCGAGACGCTGGCAGTGGTGACATTGTTCTCACTGCGCAGTCGCAAGTCCGAGGCGGTAATGCCGTTTGCTCGCGCGCCTGAGGCCGTCAACCCTCCGGCGCTAAACTGACTCGATGATGCAGTCAGCACCCCATTGTTCATTTCTGCGCGTGCATCCTGAAGAATCAGACCGGTGATCGTGGTGCCGTAGCTTCTCTCCGCCGCCGCGCGCAACTCCCCAACCCAGCGGAAGTCGGAGCCGGTTCCCATGACGCCAGCGACCAGTTGCACGTTATTGAGTTGAAAGTCTCCAGCTGTCAGAAGGGCGGCGACGGCTTTGCCGTTGATGTTGTAAGCCTTGCCCTGGCCGGATCCGTTGGCGGTAACATTCAGACCCTGCAAACGCAGGTTGTCCGCCGCCAGCGCATCGGATTTAATGTTGCCTTCGACCTTGTATTTGTCGCCTTCGCCGGAAACTACGCCGGCAAAATTGCCAGTTCCCCGCAAGGTAGGGCCGGCCTGCAGCACGTCGGAAAGCTGCGTTAAATCAACCGACGAAGTTATGTTCATCTGGTAACGAAGGGCGCGCCAGTCGTCCATCGTCCCTTGCAACCGCGCTTCTGCGACGGGGGAGCGCAGGACCAACTCCTGAATTTCGGCGCGCGTTTGGTTTACGCGGCCGTGCGCTTGAATGTCGATGTTGTTAATTGGCCGGCCATCGTAAGTGAAGGTTGAATTTGAGACAGCCAGCGTCACCGTATTCATCCAGCTCGCCGCTGGAGCTGACGGATCGTCTGGTTGTATGGTCGCATTGAGGTTGCGCGCATCGCCGGAAATCTCGTGACGCCGGTCGCCGTAGTGGATCACGCCATTCTTTATTTCCACGTGGGCCGTGGAATACGCAAACAGGATTCGCCTATTGGGTTCAGGCGGAGGAATGTGGATATTGCGAAAATTCGAGCGGCCCTGTTCGTCAAACGTTGCCCAGGCTTCGAGGCCTTCAATCTTCAAGTCTTTAAGATTGATGTTTCGTTGCAGGTTCAAAGCATATAGATCTTCAACCCGCACCGTCGCCAGCAAGCGATCAATCTTCCCGAGCTTCTCTCCGCTCTGAGAGTCATAGAGTTCGAGTCCCGACATTTCCACGGTTTGCGGCGGGAAGCCGGCGTGGAATTCCCCAATCTCAGCGCGAATTCCATAATTCGAAAACGTACCCTTGATTTGACCCGCCACGTAGCGATCGACATAACCCAGCCGGTAGACAATGAAAATCAGCAGAATCAGGGCAACTACACCAATTGCGGCGGCAGTGGTGGCGATCAACAGGTTGCGTCTGTTAAGGAAGCGGCGACGACGGCCCTGGGGTGTTATCGGGTGCCGGCGTTGGGCGTCGCGTTCGGCGATTGCTTCAGCGAGAGGTGGGAGCGGCTCATCAGTTTTGGATTGAAGGGCCTCGCGAATGGACTCACTCTCGGTTGGGGAAGCAGGAGTTTCCCTTGAAGACGAGTCCCCTGAATCTTTGCTCGAGTCGTTATCCCTATCGTCTAAACTCATAACAAGACGCCGCCCCTGGCCATCGTCACGGTCCGAACCCGATTTCCAACGCGGCCAGCCCGCACCGGGAGGTTAGTTCGTTAAAGAATGGGAGAGGGAACCCGAAACTACAAATGAGCCTTGAAACAAAAGAGACTCGAACAGGCCCGCGATCCACGTTTAAAGACAGATGGCAAAGCCGCTCAGGCGCGTTGCTCTCTATCCTCCGCCAGCGGTCGTTTTTCAGCGACCGGTGAATCCTTGAGATGTGCGGGCTGGCCCAGGGGCACATTACCCACAACCTCAAGCGCGAACCCTTCAAGAGCTGCGACTTTGGGGGGATGATTCGTCAGCAATTGTATACGACGGAGGCCAAGGTCATGAAGTATCTGAGCGCCCACTCCGTAATCGCGGTCCACGCCGTAACCTGTCTCGAGGCTAGCTTCACGCTTGCCAACGGCTTTTTCCTGCATCACCGCGTAGGTACGTAATTGATTTACCAGATCAAGACTGTGCTCGCGCTGGCGCAGGTAAAGAACGACGCCTCGACCGGCGGCTGAAATTTTTTCGAGGGCGGTATGGAGTTGGAACCCGGTGTCATCGATCAGGGAGCCAAACATGTCGCAGGTAACGTTTTCTGTGTGCACCCGCACCAGAACCGGATCCTTCGTTTCAACGTTGCCCATCACCATAGCCAGATGCACGTCCCCGTTAATGACGTTTTCGTAGGCGATAGCTCGAAAGCGACCATAGATGGTGGGCAGCTCAGTTTCGACCGCGCGTCTGACGAGTGTCTCTTTGTTTATCCGGTATCTAACCAGGTCAGCTACAGTGACCATTTTCAGTTTGTGCCACTCGGCAAACTTCCTGAGTTCCGGAAGCCGCGCCATCGTTCCATCCTCGTTCATTACCTCGCAGATGACTCCGGCAGGGTAAAGACCAGCGATGCGCGCAATGTCAACGCTCGCTTCGGTCTGCCCCGGACGAACAAGGACTCCGCCTTTTTTTGCTCGCAGGGGAAACACGTGGCCGGGTCGCGCCAAGTCCTGCGGGCGGGTTTGCGGATCGACTGCGGCCTGAATGGTTGTCGCGCGATCGGCTGCGGAAATTCCGGTCGTCACTCCCTTGCGAGCATCGATGGAAACGGTGAAGGCTGTGCCCAAAAAGGAAGTGTTGTCGGCCACTTGCGTCGTGAGATGCAATTCATCGCAACGCTCTTCGGTCAACGGCAGGCAAATCAACCCGCGCGCGTAGCGGGCCATGAAGTTAATAATCTCGGGTGTTGCCTTCTCAGCCGCACACACGACGTCGCCTTCATTCTCGCGGTCCTCGTCGTCGACGATAATAATCATGCGCCCTTCGCGTATTTCGGCGACAGCGTCTTCAATGGAAGCAAAGGTCATTGTTCTGAAGTCTTAAAAACTGAGATCTGAAATTCCAAAAGTTATGTTAACCCAAAAACACTTCTTTTTGCATGGAGTCGAAAAGAAATACCCTCATTAATGCGCGCCTTCCAAGCCCTCGACGGCCCGCAAATCTGCTTTGAGAACGCCGAACTACCCAATTGCTTTGAGGTTGTCTTATTTCCCGGTGGAGCTTTGGGAAAGACTCATGATCCGCTCGACATATTTGGCGATTACGTCGGCTTCCAGGTTCACTTCATCGCCCGGCCGGAGGTGAGAAAAGTTTGTGACTTCCCAGGTCTTGGGAATGATGGCAATTTCGAAGTAGTCGTCTGCCAGGTTTGCAACAGTGAGGCTGATTCCTTCCACGGCGACTGAGCCTTTGAACACAAGATATCGCGCAATTTCGGGCGGATAGGCAATGCGAACGGTCCAGGAGCCCTCATGGTCAGTGGCGCTGAGAAACTTTCCGCGAGCATCAACGTGACCCTGAACCAGATGCCCGCCAAGGCGCGTCGCGGGAGTGACGGAGCGCTCAAGATTGACCGGCGCGCCCGGACGTAGTTTACCGAGGGTAGATCTATCCAGCGTCTCGCGTGACACGTCCGCCGCAAAAGAATCCCGGTTGACATCCAGCGCCGTCAGGCAAACTCCGTTGACGGCAATCGAATCGCCTTCGTGGATGTCCTGGGTAACGACGCGAGCTTCGATCGCCAGGCGGGCATTGTCGCCCAGCGGCTCTATGCTTTTGACCTTCCCCAGTTCTTCAATGATTCCTGTAAACATACGTGGAGTTCGAATTTCGAATTGCGGATTGCGAATTTGCTCAGCGCACAAGCTTCAAAATTAAGGCGATGAATAAGACAATCATAACTCCTAAAACTCCGGGGCCGAGGGAGAAAACCAGCATCCAGATCGGCTCCCTCTTGAAAGAAAATCCAAACAGCTTAACGGTCTTCATCTATCTGCCTCAGCGTCTCTCTGGCTCGTCTTTTCCTGAACTGCCGCCATCATCCGTTGAAAAACCACATCTACAGAAAGTCCAGTCGAGTCGATCGTGATCGCGTCGTCAGCAATCTTCAAGGGCGAATCAATACGCGTTGAATCGCGGTGATCCCTTTCGGTCATGTCGGCGAAGGTTTCATCAAAACGAAGCTCGGGATCCTGAGCCCGATCTTCCTTGAAGCGTCTTTCGGCTCGGGCCTGCGGCAATGCCGTGAGGAAAAACTTCACGTCCGCGTTCGGGAAAACAACCGTGCCGATGTCTCGGCCGTTGAGCACCGCGCCCCGCTCACCCATTTCGCGCTGTCGCGCCACCATCGCCCGCCGCACTTCAGGTATTGTTGAAATGATCGACGAAAGATCTGTGACTTCCTCACTGCGAATCTGGTCGGTAACATCGCGTCCGTCAAGTATTACCCGCAGGGAATCAGGATCACCCTTCAGATCGATGTCGATTCTATTTGCCAGTGATCCCACCGCGACGTCGTCGTTGGCGCTGATGCTTGACTTCATCACCGCCAAAGCCACAGCCCGATACATCGACCCGGTGTCGATGTAAAGCAGGTTGAGAGCGCGCGCGAGCATCCGGCCAAGGGTTGACTTGCCCGCGGCAGACGGTCCGTCAATGGCGATGATTAAGCTCTTCTTCATTATGAATGTTTGTTAGATTCACAGAGTCCCCGGTCCGCTCGGGTTCTGATTCGTCTGCTTCCGGTAGTTCTTGGTGCTTAGATCAAACAAAAGCAGAGAACACTTCGTTTGAAAGTAGTGCTCCTGCCCTCGTGAGCTTGAGCAGGTCATTGCTGCATTCGATCAAACCGGCTTCGCGAAAACGCATCAAATCCTTTTCGTGTTTTTCGCGCAGGTCTGCACCGAACATCTGTTGGTAGGCATTGAAGCTAAAGCCCTGCATCATCCTTAATCCGAGAAACACCGCTTCCGCCTGGCGGTCTGCTTGAGTCAATAGAGTTTCCTCCACAATCGCTCGGTGATGATGCTCGATCATTTCGACATATCGAACCGGCTCGCGTTCATTCGCCCAGCGCCGGAAGCCACCGTCGTAAGAGTGTGCCGAGCACCCAAAGCCGTAATATGGCGCCGCGGTCCAGTATTTCGTGTTGTGCCGGGCTTCAAATCCAGGCAAACAGAGATTTGATATTTCGTAGTGCT
>JBKOZZ010000081.1:0-9304 GCA_046726155.1 Acidobacteriota bacterium | reverse complement strand
GAAGCTGGTTACAAATACCTCCTGACGGTCGTTGACGGTCAGGCGCCAAACGGAGGAGGGGTGGATAAATTCCGGATCAAGATCTGGAACGACAACACCGGCGAGATTGTTTTCGACAATCAAATGGGAGACAGCGATGATGCCGATCCGACGACTCCGGTCGGGGATGGGAAAAGCATTAGCTTCCCCAAGTAACCTCGCAACTTGCCTCGTATCGATTTAACTTCCAACTCATAACAAAAGAGGCACCGATTATTAGCCGGTGCCTCTTTGTTTTATTGAAGTCTCTTTCTGAGCGCTCAGCTCGCAATCTGATATCTCAAAGCTGGAAGTGATTTGGAGATGACTCAAACGCCCAACACGTCTATCAACTCCTGAACAGCCGCGGCGCTCTTCTGTAGCGCAATGCGCTCCTCGGCTAAGAGGTTGATCTCGATGATTTGCTCGAGGCCGCGCGCGCCTAGTTTACACGGCACACCAACGTAGAGTCCGTTGATGCCATATTCACCTTCGAGATAAGCAGCACATGGCAGGATCTTTTTCTTGTCTTTCAAAATCGATTCCGTCATCTCGGCCGCAGCGGCAGATGGCGCGTAGTAAGCCGAGCCAGTCTTGAGCAATGAAACGATCTCCGCCCCGCCATTCGCGGTGCGTTTCACAATCGCATCGATCTGATCTTTCGGCAGCAGTTCCGGAATAGGAATGCCGGCACAGGTTGAGAAGCGAGGCAGCGGCACCATCGTGTCGCCATGGCCTCCGAGTACAAACGCCGTCACATTTTCTACGGAGACATCGAGCGCTTCCGCAAGAAAAGCACGCATGCGCGCCGAATCGAGGACGCCCGCCATACCGATCACGCGATGTTTAGGAAAACCGGAACGCCGAAACGCGACCTGGCACATTGCATCGAGCGGGTTCGAGACGATGATTAGAATTGAATCAGGTGAACGGCTGACGACTTCATCAACAACTTTCGAAACAATCTCGGCGTTGGTCTTCAAGAGATCGTCCCGGCTCATGCCAGGCTTACGCGGCAAGCCGGCCGTGATGATTACCACATCGGAGTTTTCAGTTCCCTCATAACTATTCAGTCCGCTCAGCTTAACGTCAAAGCCTTCAATAGGCGCCGCCTGGGCCAAATCTAGAGCCTTGCCCTGAGGCACGCCTTCCACGATGTCGACAAGCACAACATCGCCAAGTTCTTTTGCTGCCAGCCAGTGGGCAGCAGTTGCGCCTACATTGCCCGCCCCAACTACTGTTATCTTTTTTCGCGCACCCATCTGTTTTTTGGTCCTTTCGCAGGTCGGGCAGAGACACATCAGCAGCGTCTACTCCCGCGCAATTTTTATTTAAGAATGCTAGGATTTGAAAGACCGCGAGTGTATAGCCCTGTGCGAGCGAGTGTCAAGAAACTCACATGCATCCTTGCCAATCACAACGTGGAAGACGAAACCGCCAGGTTGTCTCTATTCACACTGGAGAGAGAGAGATGAAAGCAAAACTTTTGTTTTGGACGGCGCTGTTTTTTCTGGCGGGATGCAGTTTGATCTGGAGCCCAACCGCCACCGTGAAAGCCTTTATGTCAGCGGCACAAAAAGGCGATGCCGATGCCATGACGAAGCTTTTTTCGACTAAAGCCATTCAGAAGACCGGGCTTGATAAGATTAAATTCAATAACCAGAGCTTTGCAGAAATGGTCCAAAGAGCGTCTGCCGCGAGCGGACCTTACCGAATGGTAGATGTTCAGGAGACTTCAATAGCTGAAGATAAGCGAGTGTCGTTTTTGTATAAGAACGAGGGTGGTACCGAATCGATCAAGTTTGTGTTCGACCTCAGCAAGGAGGGTCGCGCCTGGAAGATCGATAACATCGGCGGCGCTGAATCAAAAGAGAGCAAAAGCATAGAAGCGCCAACGCTGGAACCGAGTCGGATACCAGAGCCACCACCCCTAGCGTCTCCATCCGAGAAGGATGAGACGGAAAAGAAAGGGGGAACCACGGGGAAAACAGTTTCTGGTGGTGTCTTGAACGGAAAGGCAATTAGTTTACCTGAGCCGCTGTACCCACCGATCGCGAAAGCCGCGAAGGCTTCCGGTACCGTCCTGATCCAGGTAGTGATTGACGAGAACGGCAACGTGGAATCCGCTCGCGCTGTATCAGGCCATCCGTTGCTGCAACCGGCGTCCATCGCCGCCGCGCGCAGCGCAAAGTTTCCTCCCACTAAGCTGAGCGGCAAACCCGTTAAGGTGACCGGAATAATCACATACAAGTTCGTGGCCCCCTAAGACTGGCGCTTATGACGGAAGACGACAGCAGCCGGAAACTTATTAATCTCTTACAGCTCGCTTACTCGGCCGAGCTAGCCGCAGGTTATGCGTATCGAGGTCACTGGCATTCGGTTGCAGACGAGGACGATCGCACGCAAATCCGGCAGATCGAGAATGACGAATGGCACCATCGCGAGCTCGTAGGAGAGATGCTTGAAACCCTGGGCGCGCGGCCGAGCAGGCAGCGTGAGATTCGTGCCCTGGCTGTGGGCCGTCTACTCGGTGTGCTCTGTCACGTCATGGGCTGGCTGGCACCTATGTATGGCGCGGGCAGGCTGGAGAGCCGGAACATCGGTGAATATGAAACTGCGGCGCGATACGCTTGCGCTTGTGGCCGCGAAGACTTCATCGATTGCCTGCTGACCATGGCCGAGGTGGAGTGGGAACACGAGAAGTATTTTCGCTCACGCGTAATGACGCACCCGCTGGGACGAAGACTTACGTTATGGCCCGAGCCGCCGCCAAAGGAAACGATTAGAGAGTCGTTTGCTCGAGAGTCTGAGGAGAGTCTAGTACTGGCCTAGTAGTGCCGAGAATCCTGACTTCTAAGACCTCACTAGCCATGAAAGCCCGCAAGCAATAGCGCCCCACCGACGGACGCCATAAGCAGACCAAGAATTAGAAGGGCGAAGATTCTGAGGCGACTGCCAGTCGTTGCGCCGCCACCGGGAGGAAAAGTAGCAGCCATCCGCTTGACGGCCACGACGAAGACGAAAACCCCCAGACCGACCAGCACGCCACCGCCGACCAAGTAACCGATAGTTTTGCCCATATCAGTAAACTGAGAGGCGCCATTTCAACTAGCCGTTGGCTTCCTGCCAACGATCAAGAGTTGGGCATAGCGCAAGGCCAAGTCGCGAAGATCAGGAGCGCATCGATTTTTAGATCGCAAAGGGGCTTCTGCTACGAGGTCGCGCCCTTGATGCCCGCAATCAGTAGCGCGACGCCAACGATTGCCGCCAGCACACCAAGGATGAGGAAGACGAAGAGTCCTGGACGACCGACCTTTGTAGTCCCACCGCTCGAGCTGACGCTAATGTCGGGCTCATCGGTCGAAGCGAGGCCCTTGATAGACATCACCAAGGCGAAGATCCCGAGGCCAAGAAATAACGCGGCACCAACGAAGGTACCTATGATTGAGAATGTGTCCACTATATTTTCGTCAACTGAGATTCGCTGCTTTGACGAGCTGTTTGATCCCCAGCCCGATCAAAAGGGCGGTTCCAAGCGATGCGATAATCGCGAAAGCCAACGGCCCGAAATTCCACTTCTCACCCCATGAGACCCAGTAGAGTAATGCCGCTGCGCCACCGGTTAACAGCGCAAACCCGAGAAGCATAAGGCCAAGATTCCGCGCGCTTTCTGACGCTGTAGACATAGCGAGCTCATATTACCTCAAACGACATGGTTCTGTAACAAGATTTTCGAGGAAACTCTGCGTACCTTTGGGGCTCTTCGCGACCTTTGCCGTAAATAATCCGCAAAACGATTAACCGCAAAGGTCGCAGAGGACGGAAAGGTCACGCAAACGGTGAATTAAGACTCAACTCGAGATCGACCGGGTTGGAACGGCTCTCGGCCCATGGTAATATTCAACTCACGAAGTTACATCAGTAACCCTACCAACGCGGTAACCGGAATTAAGCCATGTGGAATAAGCAAACTTTACATCACCGCCCGCTCGATAGCCGCTGTAACCTTTTCGCTGACTAGCGTTCTCCTCTAACTTTTCCACCTGATTTACCAGGACTCGACTAGAGTCGAGCGCCTTGTTTTCCAGCAGGCCCGTTTTAGCAGGCCGTTCTTAGAAGGAGAAACATCGATGTCCACCGGCACTATGGCACCGCCAAAGCGTCCCGAAATCAAGACTGCCCTGCCCGGTCCCAGGGCCAGCGAAATAATTGCAGCGGACGCACAGTTTGTTACCCCTTCATATCCCAGACCGTCGTTTAAGCTTGTCGCCGAACGCGCTCAGGGCGTTTGGGTTGAAGATGTTGATGGCAACATTTTTCTCGACTGCAATGCGGGTGTCGCTGTCTGCTCGACCGGCCATTGCCATCCGGAAGTCGTGCGCGCGATTCAGGAGCAGGCTGAGCAACTCATCCACATGTGCGGCACCGATTATTACTATCGCCACATGCCCGCGCTCGCGAAAAAGCTCGATGAGATAGCGCCCGTGCCATCCCCAACGAGAACTCACTTTGCAAACAGCGGCACTGAAGCGGTCGAGACTGCTTTGAAACTAGCAATGCACGCGACCGGACGCGAAAAGTTCATTGCATTCTTCAACAGTTTTCATGGACGCACGTTGGGTTCGCTTTCGCTGACTTCGTCTCGATCTGCGCAGCGAATGGGTTTTAAACGCCAGGTGCTCGACGTGGTCCACGTTCCTTATCCCAACGAGTTTCGCAATCCTTTTCGCGAAGAAGATTGCGGCAATGGCGGCGCTGGTCAGGGCGCGCTCAACTGGATTGAGGAGCGGCTGTTCAAAACCACGACGCCACCGGAAGAAGTTGCAGCGATCGTGGTGGAAGCAGTACAGGGCGAAGGTGGCTATGTACCGGCGCCGAAGAATTTCCTGCAAGGCTTGCGCCGGATCTGCGATCAGCACGGCATCCTGTTGATAGTTGATGAGGTGCAATCGGGAATCGGTCGCACCGGAAAAATGTTTGCCTGCGAACACTACGATGTGCAGGCAGACATAGTTTGCCTCGCTAAGGGTATCGCTTCCGGTTTACCTATCGGCGTCTGCGTGGCGCGTGCCGATCTGATGGACTGGAAGCCGGGCGCGCATGCATCGACCTTCGGTGGAAATCCTGTCTGCATCGCCGCGGCTTTGAAAACGATTGAATTGATCGAGGGTGGTTTGGTCCAAAATAGCGCCGAGGTCGGCTCTTACCTAAAGGCGGGCCTCGAACAACTGCAGAAGAAGTATGAGTGCATGGGCGACGTTCGCGGAATAGGGATGATGGTCGGCGTTGAGTTTGTGGAGGATCGCACCTCAAATAGGCCCGCCCCGGAGCTCCGCGACCGAATCGAGCTGGCCTGTTTCGAGCGCGGACTGATAATTCTGGGCGCCGGGGTAAATACAATCCGCTGGTCGCCGCCATTGATACTGACCAAAGAGAACGTGGACGTGGCCCTCGAGATTTTCGACGAGGCGATCGCGGCGTCACTAGCGTAGAAAGCACTAAAGTCGTCGGATTAACGCAGATACGCGCGGACCTGAGCTTTTTAAACTTCTCAGATTCGCGTTTTCCGCGTTCGTCTGCGGTTGTTCTGTTAGTTTCTAGGTGCCCAGTTTCAATGCAATTTCCTTCATGCGTACTTCTAATCGATCTTCATCAACCGTCGTGACGCGGCCATCGCTATAGATTTCCCTGCCCGCGACAACCGTGAGAGTTACATCACGACCCGAGGAGGCGAAGATCAAGGTACTGACGGGATCGTATGATGGAATTTGATGTGGACCGCCGAGCGCAACGACCGCGAAATCCGCCTGAAATCCCGCCTGGAGTTCGCCTACTTGTCCTTGCAAACCAAGTGCACGCGACCCACCCAGAGTCGCCGTTTGGAATATCTCAAGCGCATCCAAAGGGATGTTTTCCTTTCCGACATCATCGCCCGGTTCGCTAGTGGCAACGATGTGGGCCGAAGTTTCTGCGCGAGCCAGCAAGAGCGCAAAGCGCGACTCCTCGAGTAGATCGCAAGTATTGTTGCTGGCAACTGAGTCGCTACCCAGTCCAACCGTAATTCCCTTCTCGATCATCTTCGTAAACGGCGCATGCCCGTGGCCAAGTTTTGCATTGGACTTGGGACAATGCGCCACTCGCGTGTCGGTTTGTTTCAACGTTTCCAAATCCGCTTCATCGACGTAAATGCAGTGGGCCAGCAGCGGGTTGGCTTGCAGAACACCATGGTGGTCGAGATATTGAATGGTAGAAACGCCCGGCGCGCGCCACTCGATACCACGGCCTCGAAGTCCTTCAGCAAAGGCGCCCCGACCTTCGCGCATTAGCGAAACTTCCATTGTGGTTTCTGCAGCGTGCATCATCAGCGGCAGGCTTTCGGTAGCTGAGAAGTCCGCTATCATTTCAAGTTGCGGCGCGCAAACCGTATAAGGCGCATGTGGCGAGACGCCGCCCTTCACCAGAGATGTTTCATGATCGCGCAGTCGAGCAATCTTGTTCTTCAGTTTTTCAAAGTTTTCTTTCGCAAGGCGCGGATCAGGACCAAATGATTCCTGAAACACAATACCCCGCAGGCCCACGTCACGAAGTGCATTCATTGATTCAAGAGCTGAGTCGCTGGCATCGGCAACGCAAGTCACGCCTGCTCGCGCTGCTTCGCAGGCGCCCCACGCAGCAGAAACGTTCAGATCGTCCGCACTCATTCGCTCGATTCGAGCGAGCGTTAGTTTCTTCAGCCAGGCGAAAAAGTCGGTTTCTTCGTTTTCCAGGAACCCGCGCATCGCCGTTAGTTCCAGGTGGGAATGCGCATTAATTAACCCGGGAATAATCGCGGATTGGCCAAAATCGCGCACTGTTGCTTGCGGGAATTGTGTGGCGAGCTCCGCGCGGCTGCCAACGGCGGTAACCTGTTCCCCGTCGATGGCTAAAGCGCCATCAGCAATTGCCGTCGATGAAACCGGTAAGACCCAGCGCGCGCAATAAAGTGTGGTCATTGCCTGTACAATTTTGCAGAGTGCGAGTTGGTTGGACCTTTACTCAATCGGCATGCTCATGAGTTGAAGTCGTCAGCTCCGAACCAAGCTGCGGAAGCTCACTAAGCAGCCGACGGTTGCCATCAACGGACGTTACCACGCTTAAACGAACTACATGATCGCCGGCCGGGTTGCTGTCCACATCGAAGTCTTCGAGGTGCAGATGTTGTCGCTCGAGCAGATCTAACAGGTCCTCAAGAAATTGCGCGGGATCTTTTGTCTTCAAGGAGTAATGAAACATGCGCTGCCGCTTTATGACAAAGCGTTCAACCCTTCGCAGGGCAACTAGAACAATGATGATGAGTGCCGTCGAGAATAACGCTACTCCAAACATTCCGTCGCCGATCGCGATGCCCACGGCGCCCACAACAAAGATGGTTGCGGCTGTGGTAAGCCCCGTGATCGACCCGCGCGCTCGTAGAATTACTCCCGCTCCCAGAAACCCTATTCCTGTAACGACCTGAGCGACCAGTCGCGCTGGATCAGTATAAGGAGCGCCCCCGCCGATGTGGCGCGACACGATCATAAAGAGAGCTGAGCCCATACAGATCAGGACGTTTGTCCTAAGACCCGCGGCCTTGCGACTTAACTCTCGTTCGAACCCGATCGCGCCGCCGCACAAAATCGCCAGCACCAGTTTTATCGCGACGACGATACTTAGCGAGCTAATGATCATAATAGCTGTACCTGAGTTGTATCCTCAGTTAAAACTTCAACGCGTTCTTGCAGGTGAAGGTGAGCCTACGGGAGTGGCAGCTACTCGCGCGGGCCCTTTTAGTTTGCGGTATCGCTCAAGTATCGAGGTTACATACGCGCGCGTCGACACGATTTCGATCCTGTTGATGAACTGCTCGGCCGACAACTGCGTGGTGCCCTCAGAAACTTTGCTCCATTCGGCTGCTCTGCTGGGGCCGGCATTATACGCGGCAATCACGCGCGGCTCAGGATCCCGAATATCACGATACTGCTCATAGATTTTTTCCAGATACCAGCACCCTATCTGAATATTTCGCTCGGGATCGCGCAACAAGCGCGCCGGATCCTGGGCCACCTGCCGCTCCAATTCGCGCATGCCCGTTTCAGTAGCCCACTCCCGGGCAACTGCAGGCGTTATTTGCATCAATCCTATCTCACCGTCTTTACCTTTTTTCCACGGACTGAAATACGTCTCTTCATAAATGATGCTCCACACCAGATCCGGATCGAGACGATATACACCGGCCTGTCTGGCAATCAAGCCATCGTAACGATGAGTCCAATAGCGGTTGAAAAAATAGAGGCTAACAAGAACTGTGAGGACAATGAGACTAACGATAAGAAGGCGTTTCATTAAAATAGATTGTCAACCAGACAAAGGGAGAAGGGTAAAGGGGAATTGATAAAGGACAAGACCTTCGCTTGTTACCCTTTACCGTTTGCCCTTTACCCTTCGCTGCCCGGTGCGATCAGTTCTTTCGCTTGAGTTGCGCCCAGAAATTTGCCGTGGAACAGGAAGTGTCCACTCCTTCATAGCGCGAACTCAACGCCAGCTCATCAAGTACGTGGCCCTGCAACCAGATTTCCGCGTCGAGCGTGACGCCGGGCGCCAGCCGATCGCCTCGAAGCGCGCGCTGATTTACCAGGATTTCAAGGTTCATTTTCTCGAGGTCAAGATGTATCCAATACAAATCGCTGCCGGAAAGCGGATTCTTGAGCGGCTTGAATGCAATCACGCGGCCCGAAAGGCTCCAATCATTTTCATGAGCAGCCCGCGACGGCGCAGCTTTATCCAATGGCAGCCACCGCGTTTTCGTCGGCGCGTTGCGCACCCGGGCCCGATAGGCCAATCCGCAAAGCCCAACGTGAAGTTCATGCGCACTGAATCCACCCGGTCCAACTTCGGTTAGATTTTGGAGTTCAAACAACACTTCGCAATCGGTTCCCTCCCGATAACCATGAACTACCGCCTCGCCTTCCTCGTCATATTCGGTCAAGGCCCAGGGACTAATCGTTTGAATGTAACGAGCCCGGAATCCGGGCCGGCAGTCTGCGTAGAAAACATCGCCACTTCCAGATTCATAAAGCACAGTCCAAACCTCGAGTCCTTCTCCCAGTTTCCAGCAACGCCCGTGGAGCACCGCGCCACGACGATTAAGCTGAGTAGCTTCGCCCTGATCGCCGGCGCGTTCAGCGAGATAGTTAAACGCCTTCTCGCTCGGCACTTCCAACCCGATTGTTTCAAAAGTTGCGTTCATGAATTCAAGGGCGTGCCTTTA
>JBKOZZ010000080.1:0-26604 GCA_046726155.1 Acidobacteriota bacterium | reverse complement strand
ATGGAAAATCTTCCCTTCCGTCCCGTATCATCTCAAACGTGATCCGCGAATGGCACATCTCGGGAGGCCGCACACTTCCCATCGGCGAACGCACACTGATCATGGGCGTGCTTAATGTTACGCCCGACAGCTTCAGCGATGGTGGCGAGTTCTTCTCACTTGATAACGCACTAGCTCACGCGGAACAGATGATTGCCGAAGGCGCCGACATCATCGACGTTGGCGGTGAATCCACGCGCCCCGGCGGCGCCGCCATCGTCTCTGCTGAAGAGGAGCTGGAGCGGGTTTTACCTGTGGTTAGACAACTCGCGAAGCGATCCAATGTTCCGATTTCCGTCGACACAACCAAGGCCTCAGTCGCACGCGCAGCACTTGACGCCGGCGCTTCAATTGTCAATGACATCTCCGGATTGCGTTTTGATTCTCAACTGGCAGACGAGGTAGCGAAATCGGCGGCCGGTCTGGTGCTGATGCACTCCCGCGGAACTCCGGGCTCGCTGCATAACCAGCGTCCCGTCAGCGACATAATGGAAGAAGTAACGAGCCGTTTGCGTCGCAGTATAAAGACTGCCGAGCAACGCGGCGTGAAGCACGAATCAATCGTCATCGATCCAGGCATCGGCTTCGGCAAAAGCCAGGAACAGAATATCGAACTAATCGCAAAGCTCGATGAGCTCATTGCCGCCTTCCCCGACTTCCCTCTTCTGATTGGTACTTCGCGAAAGTCTTTCATTGGCCGCATCCTCGCAGGGAGCAACGGTAACCCAGCCCCTTCAGACGAACGCCTGCACGGCACTATGGCCACCATCACCGCCGCCATATTGAAAGGCGCCCACATCGTGCGAGTCCATGATGTGAAAACCGCCTTCGAGACGACGAAGGTAGCGGATGAAATCAGACGAGTAGTAACGAAATTGCAAAGAGCTTAGAGTCCTTGCTTAAAAAAATTTACCGACAGACCGGCGGCGAGGGCGTTAAACGATTGTCATCGAGGCAACGTTAGGAAAAGAGAGTCCATGATGCTGGTGACTATAAAAATTTCGTCCTAACACACCGTGTGCCGCGAATTAACAGTTTGCGTTACAAAGAAACACAAATAGAACAACGCTGAAATTGGGTCTCGATGGCCCGGTTGCTATAATCGACATATGGCAAAAGTCAGAAAAGGTAAAGGCGATAAAGTTAAAGACTATGAGGACGGTCGAAGCGCGAAAGGCCGTGGCGGCAAGCGCGACAAGCACCGAGATGCTGCAACGAAGGCTGAAAAGAAATCGGATAAGGATATTGATTCATCCAGGGAACTCGAAGCAGTGAAGTCGAAAAAAGGTGAACCGTCGGACAATCTTCGTCAAAGAGCTGAGTGGTTTCAGAAGCGTCGCAGCTAGGTAACGGAACAGACACGAATGTCTGTCCTACTTTAGTTTCAGCCGCCAGATGCTGCGACCATAAGTGGCTGCGCTCAGCGTCCCATCCATCTCGTGATAAACGAGGTCGACCACCATCGCGTTCGGCAGGTTCTTAGTGAGATTCATCCACGTCGCCGTCCTAGTATCCAATACAAAAACTCCCGCATCGTTCCCGACATAAATCTTGTCAAGCTCATCAGCTCGGATCACTGCGACGTGGTGTGGTACATCAGGAAGTTGGCCCTTGTCGATATCTTCCCAGGTCAGCCCGCCATCTTTCGTGCGAAAGACATGGGAGTGACCAAAATTTGCCACACTGGCAACGAGGATGTTCGCGTCACGCGGATGAGTTTCGAGACGAGTAATCGTATGACCGGGGAGCATTGAGCTCGAAAGATTCGGGCTCCACGTGTCACCGCCATCAAGGCTGCGGAAGAAGCCGCCATTTTCTGTGCCCACATACACTCGTTTGGGATTTGCCGGAGCAACCTCTATCGCCGAGATAGAACTACCATCCAATGAAGGCGAAACTACATGCCAGTTCTCACCATCGTTTTTGGTGCGCCATACGCGATATGAGCCGGTGAAGACGGTGTTTGAATCTGACGGGTCCAGGGTAATGAAACACATCCACACTGAATTCTGTTCATCGCTTGACGCCGGAGGTGAGACGTTTTTATGAACCTTCCCCCGGAAACGACGGATGTCGAGGTTGTAGACTGAGCAATAGACGTGGCCTGCGTCGTTGGGATCAAACACAATCCAGCCACCATCGCCCTCATAAATCTGGAAGAAGCTGCTGGCGGCACCGATCTTGGTAATCACTGTGCCATTGTCCTGCGCGCCTCCACCAAACACGAGGCCATTGCCTGGCGCCACGTCCAGATCATAGAACATAGTCACTGAAAGCCCGTTGCTGCGATTCTGCCAGTGATGGCCGCCGTCTTCACTGACGTCAAGGCCGCCGTCGTTGGCATCGTATACAAGACCGGGAACTGTGGGCGGCATCAAAACCGCATGATGATCGGAGTGAGCATATTTCGGATCACCACGCTCCAGGTCCCAGTGGGTTATTCTCCGCCAGCTCTTGCCACCGTTTGTGGTGAGGTGCAAATCAACTCCGCCACAGATAACGTAGTTAGGATCTTTGGGATGGACGACAATATTGTTGCCGTAGGAGATTTGGCCCTCTTTCTCAAAATGATTTCCACTAATTTTCTTCCAGGTATCACCACCATTCGCACTGCGAAACACGCCGAGCAGCAGGTCACTGCTGGCGCTACTTTCATCCGCAGCAAAAGCGTAGATCACCTCGGGCTTTGAGGGACTAATAGCCAGACTGGTACGACCGAAAAGCGCTGAGTTAGGGAGTTTTGCGGTCAACTGTTGCCAATTCTTGCCGCCGTCGGTTGAACGCCAGATTCCACTGCGCGCTCCCTGTTCGGTAAAGGCAGCGAAGATGGTCCCCTTCCTCCTTGGATGGAAGACAATCGAGTGGCACCAGTAGTTTTGAGTTGAGATAAACGTCTCCCGTTGCCAGGTTACTCCACTATCAAACGAAGTGTACATGCCGCCAAAACTATTGTGCGCGTAACTCACTTCCGCATAACCAACGCCACCGATGAGCAGGTGTTTGGAATCGAAAGGATCGATTGCGATCACTCCAATACCACTGGGAACACCGCTTCTCTCTGTAGACGCCAGCAACTGCCAGGTACGTCCCGCGTCTTTGCTGTTGTAGAGTCCCACTCCGGGATAGGAATCAAGAGAGAGGTTGGCTTCGCCCGTGCCACAATAAATGGTGTCGCCGTTTTCCGGATCGACGGCCAAGGACCCGATATTCAGGATGTCCTGATCGTTCCAGCAAGATTGCCATGTTTGGCCGCCATCTTTGCTCTGCCATACTCCACCTCCTGCCGCACCCGCCCAAATGCGTTCGGGATGTGTCGGATGATAGGCAAGGCAGGTTATCCTGCCGCCAATGTTTGTCGGCCCAACACACTCCCATTGTGCGGTTACATTTGCGGGTACGGCCAGTGCTTTTTCAACTCGCAGGCGCTCGCGCACCAGTGTATTTACAGGAGCTTCTCTGACGGGCCATGAGGCGCGAGTTTGAAACCAGCGGCTGCGTGCTTTATGGCTTGTAAGACGGACTGACTGCAGCTTCCCCTTTTTGGAAGAACTCGGGAACAACATGACTTCAGTCTGTTCCGACGGTTCCTCGGCTATCTTTCCAGGACTTTTCCGCCTTGAGCGCCGGGCGTTTGGAGTGGCTGCTTTATGGCGCTTCTCCCTGGGCATATAAATTCTCCTCTACAGTGTTGAGTGTTTGAGTGCTGAGTCTCGCGGTATCAACCAGGTGGGGTGGACCAGGCTGATCAAAATGTGCAAAGAATTCTAAGTCTTCCCTGAGTCGAAAGCGCTCAGGACAATATTCCAAAATGGCGGCGAACGTCAATCCTTTCAAATATCACTGATGCAGTTTGAAGCCGGAAGTTCAGAGTTCAACCCGGGGAACGCCGCAGCCCGCGTGGGTGGTATCTTTAGGCTGCCGATTCCCAAATAGCCAGTTACAGCTTGAACTCCAAACTACATGAACCCACTCCAAACTTGCTTAAGCGTAGATGGTGAGAGAGAATCCACAGCGACTTTCAAGTCAAAATTCCGCTTAGAAATTGAGAGCTTTCAATGCGAAAAGTTTTGCGCTCATCAGCGTTTCTGTTAGTGCTGTTATTTGTTTCGGGCTTTGCTGAATGCTATAAGCCGGTAACGAAAAACCAACTGCCCTCCCGCATCAAGACGGTGGCGGTGCCGGCGTTCCAGAACAATGCGCTGCGTTACAAGATCGAATCCCGCTTCACTGAAGCCGTAGTTAACGAACTCATCCATCGTGGCCGCGGCCTGCGCGTGCAGGGCCAACGAGAGGGAGCCGACGCAGTCATCGAGGGCGTCATTAAGAGTTTTAATTACGGCGGTGTGTTGCTCGATGATAAAGGCCGCGCGCGAATTTTTGAGGTAACCATTGAGGCGGCCGTGACGGTGCGCGATCAAACTGCAAACCGTGTGCTCTACGACAATCAAAACTTCGTATTTCGCGGCGAGTATGAATTCGCCAACGATCCCCGCAACTTCTTCAACGAAGAAGACCCGGCGGTTCAACGCATGGCCCGCAACTTCGCCGAGAGTATAGTATCAACTTTGACCAACACCATTCAGATCCCGAAATGACGACCCTTTCGCGCGCTGAACTTGATCAATCACTCCGCGCCGGCCGCTTACAACCGCTCTATCTACTGGTTGGCTGTGAAACCTACCTGCGCGACTCCGTTGCCCGGAACCTTGCCGACATCGCACTGAGCGGTACCTTATTGCGTGAATTCAATGAATCTTCTTTCAGCCTGCTAACCGACTCGGCTATGGCAGCCATAGCCGCGGCGGAGCAACTGCCCATGATGTCTGAGCGTCGGGTCGTCAGAATCAAGGATTTTGCTAAGCTACGCGAGACTGACGAAGAGATTATCATTCGCTATTTGAGCCGGCCGGTCCCTTCGACGGTAATGCTTTTCGTGGCCGATGATCTTGATAAACGCAAGAAGCTGACAAAAGCCTTGCTAACGAGTTGTGCTGTCGTTGAGTTTCCGGCGGTAAAAGACGCGGAGGCAAAAGCCTGGGCCCGAACGCGTTTGAAAGAATTGAAGACAATTGCTGACGATCGTGTTCTTTCAAAGATCGTTAGCCTCGTAGGAACCAACCTGCAAGCTCTCCGATCCGAATTGGACAAGTTGGCCGCAGCCGCGCTTGAATCAAGGCAGATAACGATGGAAATGGTTGATCAACTGATCGGCCGCTCGCGCGAACTTTCAAATTTCGATCTCGGAGATCATCTGGTTGCCGGCGATCGTCGTCGCGCGCTCGAGACACTGCATCGCTTGTTGGAGGACGAGGTTCCACCGGTCATGTTGCTTGGGTTAATTGCCAGTAACTACCACCGGCTGGCGCTCGCTAAGGAGCTGCTCAAACGCGGCGCTCGGGACGAAGTTTATCGACTAGTCTACGGGCCGCCTGCGAAACGAGACGCTTTCATGAATACCTTGCAGCGGAGTGATGGGAGTCAAATAGCTCGCGGCATCCAACTTATAGCAGCCGCTGATCTCGCGATTAAATCGTCGCTCGGAGGAGGCGGGGGAAAAGGCGCGCGTCTGCAACTGGAAGTGCTTGTTTGTGAATTAGCGTCCACTTAGCAAACGTCCACGTGGAGTTGTAACGCAAACGTCTGCCGACGCCACACTCGCGGGTGCTTAGATTTGAAAGGGTACTTCCTCGGATGGCAATTCAATGCCGTAAGCCAGAACCATTAACCAGCGTCCATCACGTCTAACGAAGACATCCGTAAAAGCGACTGCGCTTCCCTCTGCTCTTCCCTCGGGTGCTCGAGCTTGAGCGAGCTGCACTCCCGTCAGGACGGCCGTCTCCCCATACACGTTAAGCTTCAAGTCCTCACCGCGAATTGCCAGAATCTCTGCCGGAAACGATGCAATGCTTTTTAAGAACTCCGCCTTATCAGCTTCCGCGCCAAAATGTGTTCGATAGATGAAGTCATCTCCCAACATAGGCGCGAGAGTTGCGGCATCCTTGTTCTTGATCGCGGTCATGATCTCGCGCTCAATTTGCAGGATCGTTTCGTTGACGTCGCTTGAGCTTTCTGTTGGATTAGTCATTTTCGATTATTAGAACTCGCAAGTAGTAATCGGCTCCCTGACTACTACTCAAGTTATCGAAAGTAGGTGCAAATAACTAGTCAGGGCCGCGAAATAGTTTCTACAACATATGATCAGCAAAAAGCGACGCCGTGATTTCATTGAACGTGGAAATTATAGCTGATGGTCCCCGTTACGCTGGAAGGAACTCAATGTGGCATGGAAACAATCTGCAATATCACAACTGTTTCGCTCGTTCGCCTTCAGGGCCTCGCAACAAGAGGCAGTTCGATGAAGCTCTGGCGTTTCGCGTCGCCGGGTGTGTGATAGATCCTTTGCGTCGCTTTACGGTAATCGCCCGGCTTGGCCCAGAAAATATTGGGCACGAACGTTTGCGGATTACGGTCGTAGAGTGGGAACCAACTCGACTGAATCTGCACCATGATCCGGTGCCCAGGTATGAAGACGTGGTTGGCGGTTGGTAGCGCAAACCGATAGAGCAGCGGCGCATTGGCGGCAATTGGTTTGGCCACCTCGAGGCTCTCACGATACCGGCCGCGGAAGATGTCGGCCGAAATCATCAACTGATAACCACCCATATTTGGCTGACCCGCGACTTCATCGGGATAGAGGTCAATCAGCTTCACAACCCAATCGGAGTCGGTACCGCTGGTGGAGGCGATCAAGTTAGCGATCGGTTCGCCGCTAATCTTCACTGGCGCGGTCAACACATCCGAGGTGAATACGGCGACATCCGGCCGGCCTGACGGTTCGCGTTGATCGTCCACCAGCCAGCGAGACCAGCTGGTGCCGTCGATGGGTCGCGCGCGATAGGGCACGGGCTTGGCGGGATCGGAGACGTACTCTTCATAAGACGAGTTGGCAGACTTAGGCTTAGCAAACTCGGCTTTCAACCCCTCGTTCAGATAGAGCGGGGTCGGTTTCACAGTGCAACCCCTCGCGCAGCCTGCGGGCCATGAAGGCAGTCTCAGCCATTTGTTTGTTCCCGTCTCAAATGCCATCACCGGCGCGATATCGGCTTTTGGTGCGTCCTTAAGATAATGGTCCAGAAACGGGCGAAGGATTTCCTGACGAAAAGTTAACGCCGTATCGCTGTTGAATTTAATCGCGCCGAGCGCACTGCCTTCCCTAATCTCCTGGCCGTGATGCCATGGGCCCAACACCAGAAACACCTTATCGTTGTTAGTGTCCTTCGGCTCGATGGCCTTGTAGACAGCGATGTCACCGTAGATGTCCTCCTGATCCCAAAGACTGTGCACCAGCATCACGGGGACTTTTAGCGGTTGAGCCGCAAGGATCTTGTCCACTGCCTGATCCTGCCAGAACGCGTCGTAGCTCGGGTGCGCCAGGAGCTTTCGCCAGAAGCCGATTTGCTCAAGACCGCGCCGGCGACCAAGCTCGCCTGCCGATACCGCTTCCATAAACATGTCGTAGTCGTCGAAGTGGCTCGTCCACCACTTAGCGTCATTCGCGCGCGTTGCCTCCTGATCGTAAATGTAGCTCATGCCCTGCTGCCGGAAGGCGCCGTTGTGGAACCAGTCATCGCCTCGCCAGCCGTCGACCATGGGATTCATCGGCACCGAAACTTTTAGCGCCGGGTGGGGATTGACCAGCGCCATCAAAGGCAAAAAGCCGTCGTAGGAAATACCAAGGATCCCAACCTTGCCGTTGCTCTCCGGAATGTTTTTTACCAACCAATCAATAGTGTCGTAAGTGTCGGTAGCATGATCTACCGGGGTCGGGTTTTGCGCTCCGTGGAGCGGACGATTCATTACATAATCGCCTTCCGATCCATATTTGCCGCGAATGTCCTGGACCACACGAATGTAGCCGCCCTCAACAATCACGTCAGTCGCATTGTCGTAGCCATAAAGACTGGGGCCAAGGTGCGAGCTTGTGGTGTGTGTCGTGAGCTCGCTGGCATTGTAAGGCGTGCGCGTCAGCAGGATCGGCGCGTCTTTGGCGCCTTTGGGAACCAGGATTACCGTGTGTAACTTAACTCCGTCGCGCATCGGGATCATTATCTCGCGGCGAACGTAGTCAAACCCATAATTCGTAGGTTCCAGCTTGTCCGGTCTCTCGCTCGGCAATGTAGGAGTTTGTTGCGGTATCTGAGCAAATGCCGGTTTGATGAAAAGAACCAGGCTGACCAACGCCAGCGCAGACAAGGACACGAGGTGACTACCTTTCATGGGCATCAATTAATATCCTCCATCACGGTTAATTCTGAGCCAGGGTTGTTGTAAGAGCATTCACGGCTTCGGTATATCCTGGTCAGACATCTGCGATCGCTTGACTTGAGCACGAGCGCTTGTCGTAGTTGCAACAACCGCAGACAGAGTTAACACCAAGGTCAGGAATTTTCGCATTGGCAGAATCCGAGTTTGAATAATTGAAGTATTACGCACTGTTGCTTTCCACTCTAAGGCGTTCCAGTGCCGTGCGAATCGGTGATGGGATTGGCACTGGCTTCTGAGTTTGTCGATCCACGAAGACATGTACGAAGTAACCCATCGCGGCCGCGAAAGTTTCGCCTTGCTTGAAAATGGCCAGCTCATAGCGGACACTCGAGTTTCCCAGTTTGCCGACGCGCAGTCCAATCTCGATCACTCCGGGAAATGCCAGCGGCCGTAGATACTGGCATTGCGACTCCGCGGCGAAGGCCACCACGGCGCTGGCCGTAATGTCGAGACCACCCTCGGCGATCAGGTACTCATTAATGGCCGTGTCAAAGAAGGCATAGTAGAGAGCATTGTTGATGTGTCCATAGATGTCGTTGTCCATCCATCGCGTCGGCAGCGCCAGTAAGTGCAGGTATTGGGCGCGAGTGATTTGTGATTTCTCGGCCATGTGGTTTTTAGTCGATGAACCTAACTAGCCGGCGAAGTTGATCATTTGCCTCACCGCCAGTCCCTGCGCCAGGCGATCGAAGCCCAGATTTATTTCGTCGAGCCGCACGGCGTGCGTGTACAACCTATCTACTGGCAGAAGTCCCGCCTGGTACATGCGAATGTAGCGCGGAATATCGCGGCGCGGCACAGACGATCCCATGTACGAGCCTTTGATCGTGCGTTCTTCCAAGGTAATGCTGACAGCGGGAATCGAAAACATCTTGCCGGGAGCCGGCAAGCCGATGGTAATCGTCGTGCCACCGCGCCTGGTCGCCTGGTAGGCTTGAATCAAGACCTCTTCATTGCCCACGCTTTCAAATGCGTATTGGACACCGCCCGCAGTCAAGTCTTTTATCGCTTGAACCGGATCGTCTTGCTCAGCATTGATTGCATATGTCGCGCCGACCTCGCTGGCGAGTTTTAGTTTGTCGTCGAGGCGGTCGACGGCGACGATCGGATGGGCTCCCGCAAGTCGCGCTCCCATGATCGCGCTTAGGCCCACTCCGCCCAGTCCAAAAATCGCAACGGAGGTTCCCGGAATTACGCGCGCGGTATTGACGACCGCCCCTACGCCAGTCATCACCGCACAGCCGAACAGAGCCGCCGTGGCAAGCGGCAGTGATGCATCAACCTTCACCAGCGACTCCTGCGCGGCAACGGTGAACTGTGAGAACGCGGAGACGCCGAGGTGATGATGGCAAGCAGTCGCTTTGGAATCAGCAAAACGGCGCGCGCCGGAAAGCAGCGTGCCCGCGATGTTTGCCTGGGCGCCGGCTTCGCAAAGAGCACCGCGGCCCGAAACGCAAAGGTTACAGCGACCGCACACAGGCACGAAACTAAAAACCACCTGATCACCTGGCGTGAACTCAGTCACCTCAGCGCCAACTTCGCGTACAATCCCACTCGCTTCGTGGCCCAGGACCATCGGCATCTTGCGCGGACGCGAACCGTCAACCACCGAAAGATCCGAGTGGCACAAACCGGCAGCCGCGATTTCAACCAACACCTCGCCCGGGCCCGGCCCCGCAAGTGTGACTTCATCAATTACCAGGGGCAGACTTTCCGCGTACGGCGGCGGCGCACCCATTTCATAAAGCACCGCGGCGTTTGTTTTCATATTAGACGTACAAGTCTTCGGCGCTGTGCCATTCGTGCGCAACATTCTTCATGATGAGCGCGTGATCAAAGTCAATGCTGGCCTTCGGAAACTTTTGCTCGTCGGAAAAATAACTCGAATGGATCTTGCTGATCTCAAGAGGCTCAACCTGCCACTGGCTGGTTTTCAAGTTCAACCCATCAAGTCGATTTGGATCATGTGTAACTGAATAGCCAAGCGATCCTCCTTCAAAGAAGCTGGATGCGGCAGCTAACGATGGAAAGATAGAGGTCGAGGGCAACTCCTTAGCTGTGTTTCCCTCCAGGTTCACGATCACGGTGGCATCGTCTGATTCCAGCGAGAGCTTTATCGCTGACCCGGATTCCACAACATTGAAGGAAGCTTGATGGTGTTCGCCGGGAAAAATTCTGCCGCCTAGAAGATGATTGAGTTGAGAGTTTGTATCGCGGCGGGAAATAAAAACGCCTTCTCGAGTTGTGCCGTCTTCGTCCCACAACACAGCCACGCGATGAGCGGCGTTCTCGCTGTTAAGGCCAACGCTCTCCGGCACAAACCTGGGCCGGATATGATCGAGACGAATCAGGCAGATGCCGGCTACGGCGAAGTCACCCTGCAGCTTCGGCCTGAAACGTGACGGCAACTGCTGCTGCATCACCTGGGGGTCTACACGGAAGTTGGCGAGGATTCGTCTGCGAATTACGCCTTGAATAATGGGAAGTTTCATTGGCGACCCAAATCGGCCAGGCCAAAACTCAATCAGAGATCAAAGCTCCGATATTCGCAGCCGGCTCCATTGGTTTACTGGCGGCCGGAAATCCAGGGCGGGAAGCCAGGTTCGCAGGATGCGTGTTAAGGTCCCAAACTATTCCCAACCACGAGAGCGCCCGCAGAGTGTAGTGGGAGACATCGATCTCCCACCAGTAAATACCCTGACGCTCAGATGAAGGATAGCGGTGATGATTGTTGTGCCATCCTTCGCCGAGTGTGATCAACGCGACAAACAAATTGTTGCGGCTATTGTCACCAGTTGTGAAACGCCGTTTACCGAAAATGTGCGCCAGCGAATTCACCGTAAAGGTGCCGTGATAGAGCGCCACGGTGCTGATGAAGAATGCCCAGACCAGCATCTGCCAGCGCGAAGTTCCCAGGCCGGGTGCATACCGCTCGAGCACAAAGCCCAACAGAAAGGCTGCAACCGCCAATACCAGTGGAGGCAGATGATAATACCTATCTAGAAAGCGCAACTCGGGATACTTACTGAGGTTGGCGATCAACTTCCACTCGGTCTGCTGGCTGTCGCGGGAAAGGAACCAGCCAAAGTGTGCGCGCCAAAACTTGCGGGTTAGCGGCGAATGAAAATCCAACTCAGTGTCGGCCACGAGATGATGGCGCCGGTGATGCGCCGACCACCAGAGCGGTCCTTTTTGGTATGACGCCGTTCCGGTTAAGGCGATTAGAAACTGGAACAGTCTACTGGTTCGATACGTCCGGTGTGCCAAAAGGCGATGAAACCCGGCGGTGATCGCAAACATGCGTACCACATACAAGGCCAAACAAGTGACTACCGCCACCGCACTCACGCCTGTCCAAATTACAAGCAGACAGGCCACATTCATAAAGAGAAACTGCAAGCAGATGGAATAATCTAATCTGTCCTGATAGATCGCGGGCGCATTTTTGAATTCGGACATGAAAGAGGCCTTACTCCCTGTGAGATGCACAAACTATAGAGTGTTTACCTTAATGCAACTTCAGCAATTGTCAAACCGTTGAATCAAGCCTCGAGTTTAGCGTCCATCGTAATGTCCGCCTTGAGAAGCTTGGAGACGGGACAACCTGCCTTCGCATTGTTTGCTGCCGTCTCAAATGCTTGTTGGTCGGCGCCCGGCACCTTCGCAGTCACGTCGAGATGCACTTTAGTAATTGCGAAGCCGCTATCAGTTTTCTCGAGACTCACGTCGGCTGTCGTCCGGATGCTGTCTGCCGTCAAACCTGCCTGCCCCAATTGCCCGGATAGAGCCATCGAGAAACAACCGGCGTGTGCCGCGGCAATCAACTCTTCAGGGTTTGTGCCGATTCCATCCTCAAAACGCGTGCTGAAAGAGTATTGAGTGTTTGAGAGAACGCCGCTATCTGTCGAGATCGCACCCTTCCCATCTTTGAGACCACCATTCCACACCGCTGACGCTTTACGTTTCATCTGTCCTCCTGTAACGAATAAATGATTTCGTGGGGGATGATAGCTCATTTCAAAGCTTAGGCGAAAAAAGGTAAGAATTCTGGATTCAACCTTGGTGTCAACTTTGTCTGTTCTTGGCCACTGTGATGCGTCTTTTGAGCGCTTCGTCACCACCTACACAGCGCGGCAGAGCCGCAACCAACGATGTCCTGGCTCCCGAGGAGCCGAATGTTTATAGGCCAGTTGCTAAACCTACAAGTCGCGCTCCAGCGGAGCGCAATGTTTCTGGGGCGATTACGTTCCGCTCCGCCGGAGCGGGGAGCATCTTTTTAGGCTTGCGTTCTATAAACATTACGTCCCTCCGGGACGACGAATTTGATTAGAAAACTTTGTCAAAAACAAAACTTTGAACGGTTTACTACACAGAGAAGATACGGACTTCACAGAGACCAGTTAAGAGATCGGAACTTTCCCAGGCTAGTAATGTACGTCCTCATGCAACTCGCCTACACAGATGACGCAAATAATCTTACCTCAGGTTGATCTTCGGCGAGTTTAATTACGCCTTCAAATCGCAGGCCGATCTTTTGGAGGAGTCTGATTGAAGCATCATTATCGAGAGAAGTAATCGCCACTATCCGTTTCAATCCCAGCACTTCTCTTCCATAAGTCATAACAGCAGAGGCCGCTTCAGAAGCAAAACCCTGTGACCAGAAGGCTGGCAGAAAGGCAAAGCCAATATCAATGTCGGGCAATGAATCTCTCTTAAGCAATCCGCAGATGCCGATTGACACCCCAGTCTCTTTCACCTCGACCAGGTAGAGTCCGAAGCCAAACCTTTCATAGCTGGCTATCGGACCGCCCTGAATATATCGAACTGCGTCGGCAGTGTTTCTCACTTCCTTGTCACCGATGTAGCGCAGGAACGATGGTTGATTGAGGAGTTCGACGATGAACTCGGCATCATCATCAGAAAGCCTGCGCAACAGTAAGCGTTCTGTTTCTATGACAGTCAAGAGAGTTCCTTACGACGGTTGCACTCCCCACTTAATCTTTCAGCTTCAAACCAAAATGATGGCACTCAATGCTCATCCGCTTCGTCGATTGAAACCGCTGCGTGCATCAGCAGTATCGCGCTGCAATTTTCCTGATGGTCGTCGCGTTTCGCAACGTCGCGGGCATTCCCAGGCTCTTAGCCAGCAGTGCGCCGGAAATCTTAGAATCGCTAAACCTGGTTCGGCACAGCCAATAGACTTCACGGCCGTTGAGATGGAAGTCGTCAACTTTCGTGGCTAGTGTCTTCAGGTTCTGCTTCGCGGCGCTGCCTGGGCTCGCCGACATGAAGCCGATATAGAGGGCATGACCTGCGGCACTCAGCTCCGAATCGGGAAATGGTTTGTAACCGGCAATAGCCGCGAGCTCCGCCGTCGATCGAATAAAGGTCAACACTTCATAGCCGAGGGCCTTCAATAAACAGCCTTGTATCTTCTTCTCGAGCGCTCTGGTGCTTTTTGAGGTTGAATCAAATACGACATTACCGCTGGCGATAAAAGTCTCCACATTGGAGAAGCCGAGCGTCACAAACAGACTGCGGAGATGCTCCATTTTTACGGTATGCCCACCAACGTTTATGGCCCTTAGAAACGCAACGTATTTCGGCATGCTTTGAGATACTTTACGATGTGAAATTAAACCAACCTTTTCGCCGTCATCTATTTAGTCCGAAGATCATCATTCGGTCCCCGCAGCAGGCAGCGAAACGTACGAGTCGTATGCCACGCGAGCGAGTTGAGCGATGAGTTTTTCCTGCGACTCCACGGGCAACCTGGATCCGCTGATGAGCACCGCCACCGCCAGATGTCCTTTGCCTTCCGGAAGCGTGATCAACCCGACATCATTCGTCGATGAACCTGGTTCGCCGGTGCCTGTCTTGTCGGCGACTGGAGTGCCGGCCGGAAGGTCAGCGCGCAAGCGTCGCTCACCTCCCGTCATGGCTCGCGTCATGAATCCCACTAGCAATGTTATTTGTGGCTGCTGGAGTAACTCCCCTTTCTGAAGCTGTGCAAGCAAGTGCGCGAGGTCGGAGGCTGTGCCAGTATTGGGCTTGTCACGCCGCGCCGCAAACTCACGAGCCGTATACTGAATATCGATATTCTGGAAACCGAGCGCGCGCATCCGCCGTGTGACGGCTGCCGGCCCTCCGACAAGTTGCAGCAACTTATCGCTCGAGGTGTTGTCGCTTCGCACGATCGACAAGTCGAGCAGCTCGGCGACAGTTTTGTCGACCGGCTTGCGCCAAAGGTCGGTGTTGAACTGCGAACCGGGAGCCACATCGTTAGGCGTCACCTGCACTTTCTTGTCGAGCAAGAGCTGCTTCTCTTCAACGTTCTTCAGCACGGCCACCGCCAGCGGTAACTTGAATACACTGTAGAGGGGCAACTGCTTTGCGCCGTTGACCACCGCGGTCCGTCCAGTCTCCACATGAATAACTGCTACACCAATGTCTCCGCCAGCAGCGCTGGAGAGGGTCTTGAGACGCTCGGTGAGCTGAGCATCGATGTACTCAAGCTTTTCTGGTGGCGCTGGACTTGCAACCAATGCCCGAACCGGGCTTGAGTCACTCGCGCGTCCCTCGTCGCCTTGCCTTTGCCCCGGACCTTCGCGCCGGACCACCAACGCTACAACGGCGCCCACTATCAGAGCGGCAACCGCAACAACCACAACTGAGGTTCTCATTTGAAGTTTCCCATTGAATGTCAATCAAACTCCACGCGCTTCGCGGATTGCTTCCTACCAACGCGGCCCCTAACGATATCAGCCTTGAAATAATTTTCGCCGCGGACCGGCGCGTCCGCCATTCGCCGCAACATCGCAATCTGCCCCACGTGCGCCAGGGCGTCGGCAATCGGTCCCTGGAAGATTTTCTCGGCCGGGTATCCGAGGGGCGCGTCTGACGCCAAATATGAATCAAGCTCTTTGAGAGCGGAGAAAAACCGGGCCACATCCTCGCTCCAGGATCGCGGCGCAATTTCCTTGTAAGCGTGTTTCCCGTTTGCTACCCGCAGGGCCCAGTCAAGCAAGTCTCCTATGTGGGCCAATATTTCTCCGGGCGTACGGGTTGTTCCGGCGGCGCGGAACTCAGCAAAACCTCGTGGCGCATTCGCTACGGCCTTGCCACCGCGATAAGCCAGCGTTGCTACCGTGTGCCGCAACATCTCGCGGTTTGAATCAGAAGCCATGGTGATCACTCCTTACGTCGACATTCAATCCCAAGCAGATAAAGGCGACCCTTTAACTTGAGATACTTCTTCGCTCTCACGGTATCCACGTTGTCTCCATTAGGGACTTTCAAGACAGCATTGTTGTCGGCGGACGAGGTGAATAATGATAAGTCGTTTCATGTCACACCAAAGAGAAAAAGGATCGGCCTTCCGACGATTGTGTTTACTTAGAATGTAACAGCCATCCTGTTCACCATGGCAAACTGTTTAGCTTGACTTCGCTATTGGGCCAGGAGCGTTCCCCAAACGTGAGGGCCATAACCTCTAACGGCGACGTCCGCTC
Organism: Acidobacteriota bacterium; assembly: GCA_046726155.1. Taxonomy (GTDB): domain Bacteria; phylum Acidobacteriota; class Blastocatellia; order Pyrinomonadales; family Pyrinomonadaceae; genus PSRF01. The sequence goes on along the minus strand of JBKOZZ010000080.1, from coordinate 10,729 downwards.
GCCAGCGGGTTGTTTGATAAGCACCGGTCGCTCGACTGTGCGCCATCCTTGTGATTCATAGTATGCAACCATTCGTTTGAAGCAAAAGAGCAGCCCCGCATATACTCTCCATTCCTCAAACATTCGGGTGGCACATTGCATCAGCTCGCGGGCATGCCCTCTTTTCTGTTCCGCAGGTACGGTAACCACGCCGCCGATTCCTCCGACAGTTAGAGGCTCGCCACCAACACTAACTACATGTTTGAGAACGCCCACGTGACTGACCGCCTGGCCATCAACATAGAGGATGAAATGTGAGTCTTTGGGTCTCCAATGGAGGTTTAAGTATGAAACTCCAAAGATGTCATCTCCCCAGCCAAAAAGTTGTTGCTTTTCCGCATCAGTAAGAAATTCGGCTTGTTTAATCTCTTTCGTCATGGTGACTTCAGGTCTTGCTGTTACTTGTTCGCCCATGACTCACAACATTTCTTTGAAAATCTGGTCAGGATGCGGTAAATTCTGGGCCTCAAATACGGATCGTATAGCATCCCGGCTATTCTCACGTCCAAACAAAGCAGGAGTTGATCTCATGTCTGATCCCACTCTCTTTATAAGTCACAAACATTCTGACAGCAAAATTGCGCAGGTACTCGCCGGGTTTCTCGAAGAGAAGAGCAATGGTCGGGTAAAAGTTCATCTCTCTTCCAGCCCCGATTTTGAAGGTCCAAGGTTTGGCCCTAGCTTGAATAGTCAGCTGCGGGAGGCGTTATGGGACGCCGACGTGCTTGTCCTCGTCTACACTTCAGCCGATCAGGATTGGTCGTACTGCATGTGGGAGTGCGGCGTTGCCAACGATTCACACAGTCCCGAAACAACTCTCATCATCTTCCAATGTGGTCCGGATGTCCCGGCCCCATTTCAGGATGTCCTCCGGGTAAATCCTCGGAGCTACGAAGACATAAAGCGGTTCACAGACCAGTTTCTACGCGCTCCCGATTTCTTCCCCAAACTGAATGGCGCGATCGCGCCCAATCTCAAGGATGCCTTCGTGGAAAACGCTGCGAAGGCGCTTCATGAAAATCTTTCCGCAGTGCTGCCTCCCCCTGACGACGGACTTTCTAAAGACTGGCCGACGTGGCCCTACTTGAGGATCGAGTTGCCCAGGACCGAGGTCGATAAGATGGAGCAAGCAAGCGAAGCCGATCGCGTGGCACTTTCACATCAGATCGTTAAGGACTATGGCATTATCGTAGAAAGCGATGCTCGGGCCGCGCAACTATTTGAAGTCGCGGCTTTCAAGAACCGGATGAAACTTGAGGCGCTCCTCAAGGGCTGGCTGAACAAGAATCCGAATACGGAAGCAACGTGGTTTGATTCCTGCTGCGAGCAGATCATGATGGGTGCAGCCAGGGGCTTCCCGGTCATTCGCTGGACTTCTATACGAGAAACCGGGAGCGAAGCCGACTACACGCCGGTCCTCACCCGCATCAGACCAAGGCCCTATGCCGGCACCGTACAATTCGATCTGTACTTCTACAACCTTTCAGACCCGCGGGCGGTGCCGATTACGTCGAAGATGATCCCAATACGAGATTTCTTCCACAAGAAACTTGGCCAGATCGATCCGCAATCACTCAAGCTCACTGACCTAATAACGGAACTTCAGTCGCGTCAACTTAACCGCCTTCCGATTCTGAGCAGCGAAGGGCATCCGTTGTATATCGTCCACCGCAGCATGATTGATCAGTTCATTGTGAAGCACGTATTGGCTGGTGGCGCCGCAACTGCGGGTAACTTAACGTTGGCCGACTTACTTGCCGACCCGGAGATGAAGGATATCTTCGAGAACACGTTCGTAGCCGTGAAAAGGCAGGGCACGCTAGCCGAGGCAACGAGCGCGATGCTTTCCAGACCTAGTTGCAATGACGTCGCGGTCACCGCCGGAGGCAATCTTAACGAACCGGTGCTGGGATGGCTGACGAACGTTGACATAGCCCGGAGCAGCTAGCTTTGACTGCCTGGCCCAGCCGCCCCCGCTAAAATCAGGTCGCTTGCCTCACCTCGGCAGAGTGAAAACGCACCGCCGTTCTGGCACGAGCCCTTGAAGCTTCAATTTCACGGTTGCGAGGAGCGGCGTTCGTGACGAGCGTTTGAAGGAGTTCGTATGCAGCCTGAGCGACCTGGTCTACGGCGCGATTGAAGGCGAGTTCGTTTGCCTTGGAGGGTTTTGTGAAGCCACTAAGTTTTCGGACGAATTGCAGCGACGATGCGCGGATTTCTTCGTCCGTTGCAGGCGGTTTGAAGTTATGCAGGGTCTTTATATTTCGGCACATTTTATTTATTACCAACTTCCACGGAGTTCAATGGTCAACTCTGATGATACATCGAAGTTAGCGAGCCAGGAAAACCTGGCTATCAACACAGCTTTGCATATTGAGAGGGGGCACCTACACTACTGCGCGTTGTAGGCACCGACACCGCAGACATCCTCGCAAACCTTCTTGCCGAAGGTGATCTTCCGCTCGAACTTGTGTGACAGGATTGATCATCCGATACTCCCACGGAACCTTCACCTTTACTGTTTGCGATCTCCCAGATCGCCTTACCCACGGGCTTACCATCTGCGTCCTTCATATACCTACCCTTCAAGTGAAAGGGCGAGGGAGTACTGCGCTAACGTTGCGCTCAGCCGTGCTGAGCTGAAATTTGCGTTGGCGGTAGTGAGTTATGCGCGACGTGCTGATTCCTGTCTGCAACCTGCGATTGCGCCCCATCATTTTGTCGAAGTTGTTAGAAACCGAACATATCTTTTCCGGCGAATCCGCGTTGACGCTCCCCACGCATAGCCAAAGACGTTCAGCCACTTTATCCCTTCCCGTGTGCGCAAAAATACATTTTATCTCTCAGGGCGGCACACGCTTAAATCCGTGAATGATTTCTCTCAAACTGATTGACCGGTTTCAAAGTGACCGTTCTCACCCCTCTGCAGGTCTTCCTTTCTTCTGAGCCCAGCGCAACAAAACACTCAGTAGTATTCAGCTTTTCAACTGCAATATCAAAGGCACACTGCTTGCCCTAGTGGTCGCGGAAGCGATTGTGCGGTCGCTGCAAATAGAGACCGAATAGATCGCGTATGTCGAGAGAGGCCTTGATGAAAAATAACAAACGATTCCCCCTTATCTCCCTAATAACTGCCTTAACCGTAATGGTTTCATTATGCTTCGGCATCCTGGTCACGGATGCCGCCAAAGCGCAGTCTGTAAATGACAGCGCCGGCACCAAGCCAAAGAGTCAAGCGCTCGCTCGCTATACCCGAGACCTCACTAAACTGGCCAGGCAAGGCAAACTTGAAAGTGTTAACGGGCGTGAAGCTACACTTCGTCGCGTGATTCAGATTTTCTCGCGCACGCAGCAGAACAACCCCGTGCTGATCGGCGAAGCCGGCCCCAACTGCACTGCAGTAGTCGCAGGTCTGGCCCAACGAATTACCACCGGTCGAGTGCCTGAGAATTTACGGCAGACACGTCTCTATAGTCTGAACCTTGACGCCCTGATGGCGGAGGTTAAGAGCACGGCGGACCTTGAAGGACGATTGCAGGCCGTGTTGTCTGAGGCCTCGAGTGACCAGGGAACCTCAATTCTCTTCGTCGATGCGCTTTATCAATTTGTCGGCAAGAACGCCGAGCGGACGGTTTCGGAAACCCTGACAAGCGCTACCGCTAGCGGCAAAGTGCGTCTGATTGGCGCGACTTCGCGGGCCGCTTACGACCAATACATCGCCGGTGATGCGCTGCTTGACAGTCTCTTCCAGCAAGTTGACGTCGACGAGGTCAATTTGTCGGAGACAAGCGAAAACACTGACGCTAACCAGGGCGGTGATGGTTTCAAAGGTGAAAAGATATCCGAGGATTTGCGCGCACTAATGAAAAACACGCATCGCGGAGATCGCGTTAGTGTGATTCTGCAAGTGGACGATGTGAGAAGTCCTAAGCTTAACGACTTATTCGCTCGTTATGGCATTGAAGTTAGGACACGTATGGTGCAACTCGGCGCCTTGAAGGTAGAACTACCAATCAAAGCTCTTGAAGAACTGGCGGCCAACACGGAAGTTCGTCATCTCTCGGCGGATAGAGAAGTAAGAGCCTTCGGCCATGTTAGCGCCACCACCGGCACGGATGCGGTGCGGCAGCAGACCACAACCTCGCTGCTAGGCGGCACAACCAATTACACCCTTGATGGCTCTGGCATCGGCATCGCAGTCCTCGATTCGGGTATTGATACCACTCATAGATCGTTTCTGGGAACCAACAATAACTCGCGAGTTGTTTTCAGCAAAGACTTCACAGGTGAAAATCGTATCGATGATCCCTATGGCCACGGAACGCACGTCGCTGCTACGGCCGCAGGTAATGGCCGTGTAGCCAATGGCAAATTCATCGGGATTGCTCCTAACGCCAACATCATTAACCTTCGCGTATTGAACGCAACCGGCGCCGGCTCTGTCTCAGGACTTCTTGCCGCCCTCGATTGGGTCATCAACCACCGCACCAGCTATAACATCCGCGTCGTCAATCTGAGCCTCGGAATGCTGGCGGTTGATTCATACATGACTGATCCTGTGTGTCGTGCCGTCCGTCGTTTAGTTGATGCTGGCGTCGTCGTCGCCGCAGCAGCAGGTAACAACGGCAAGAACACGGCGGGTCAGAAAATGTACGGCCAGGTCCACTCGCCCGGAATCGAGCCATCGGCAATCACCGTGGGTGCTTCAAACACCTTTGGAACCAACGGCCGGGCAGACGATGTGGTAACAACCTACAGCTCCCGTGGTCCGACTCGCGGCTCGTGGACTGATAACGCTGGCGTCAAGCATTACGACAATCTTATCAAGCCTGAACTAGTCGCTCCTGGCAATAAGCTGGTCTTCGCCGAGTCCGACAATAATCTTCTCGTCACCGAACACCCGGAGCTGGATGCCGGTGTGAGCGCCGCTGAAAACCGCCGGGAGATGTACCTGAATGGCACCTCGATGGCTACGCCTATTGTGGCTGGTGCGGCAGCTCTTATGCTGCAAGCCAATACGAAACTTACGCCAAACATGGTGAAGATGCTGTTGATGTACACGGGCCAGCAGCTTCCCGGCTTCGACATGTTCGAGCAAGGCTCCGGCGAGGTGAATGTTGAGGGCGCGGTCCGATTGGCTAAGCTGGTTCGGACAGACCTGCTTGCCACTACGTTTGTCGGCGCACCGCTTTTGACCACACTTACGCCACCGACGCCACAGACCACGATTGCAGGTCAGGCGTTCAGTTGGTCGCAAGGGATTATTCTCAACCGCACCTACGCCAAGGGTACGAACTTAGTTACTAAGTACCAAAAGATTTATGGTACGGGTGTGTTGCTCGGTGATGGTGTCCTCCTAAGCGACGGTGTGCTGATTAGTGACGGTGTGCTGATCAGCGACGGCGTTTTGCTTGGCGATAGTATTGTTACCAGTAATGGTGTCTTGCTAGGCGACGGCACATTCCTGTGTAGCAGTGGTGTGCTACTGGGCGACGGTGTGCTGCTCGGCGACGGAGTGCTACTGGGCGACGGTGTGCTCCTCGGTGATGGGGTGCTACTGGGTGACGGGGTGTTGCTAAGCGATGCCTATCTGCAAGCGCAGTCCTCGACCATTGGCGGCGACGAAACGTCTTCGATGGAATTGGAAGCAGACACTGGAGTTGATTACTTGGGATTCTAAAGTCCCTGAATGGCTCTCTGGAGACAATCATGAACAATCAACTCATAATGACTACGGAGCTAAATATGACGCAGCTTGAAAATACCCAGGGCTTCAACTTGCTGATGAACACCGTCATGGCCGAGACCCCATATCTGCCTGAGGCCAACGTCAGTGTCACTGTCATTCAACTGACAGAAGAGGATCGCAACGAAGTGCTCGCTTTCCTCGCCGAACGTCCCATTCACACCGTCTGCTTGGCGGGCTTCATCCGGGACAACGGACTGGTGAGTCCGCACAACCGCGGTACTTTCTATGGTTGCCGCAACTCAGAAGGCAGACTCGAAGGGGTGGCCCTCATTGGTCATGCCACGCTTATTGACGCTCGCAGCGCGCGCGCCATGCAAGAGTTTGGACTGGTTGCACAAACTCACACCAGCACTCACATGATCATGGGTGAAGTGGATGCGGTCGAACAGTTCTGGAGCCACTACGCCGACGAGGGTCAGGAAATGCGGCGCGCCTGTCGCGAGTTGTTGTTCGAGCTGCGCCAGGCAATGGAAGTCCCCGAAGAAGTTCGCGTATTGCGCCGCGCCAACCTCAGTGACCTGGAGCAAATTGTTCCGGTACAGGCTGCAATGGCCGAATTCGAGAGCGGCATCAATCCCTTTGAGGTTGACCCCGAAGGTTTTCGTGCCAGGTGTGCCCGCCGCATCGACATGGGTCGTACCTGGGTTTTGGAGCAGAATGGGAGGCTGGTGTTCAAGGCCGACATACAGGCTGACACACCGGACGTGATCTATCTGGAAGGGGTTTGGGTGGCTCCAGCTGAACGAGGCAAAGGACTTGGCCGGAAGTGTATAAGGCAACTCTGCCGCGACTTACTGACACGCTCCAAGTCAATCTGCTTGTTAGTTAACGAAGACAACACACGCGCCCACACGTTCTATCGGATGTGCAACTTCAAGCTGCGCGGTGTCTACGACTCCATCTTCCTGCGACAGAACTGATCCTTCGAGCTTGAAGACCACCGCAGGTCCGCGAGTTTCTCCCAAAAGAAGTAACAAAGATTGAGCCCGCTGTAGCGGGCTTTTTCTTTTGGCTGCTCCCTGTCTACTGTTCGAGTCTCTTACCACTGCTCTTTTCAATCATAAGTGTCTGCCTGAGTCCAATGGACGCGCAGCCGAGTACTCCGAGTCACGCCGGTGACATACGAACACTAAAGGTATTCTTGTACTGGCCCCTGCAAAAGTTTAGCCGCAAGGCGTGATTTTACCTCCGGCCACTCGGGCGTGATGATGCTGAAGCAGACAGAATCTCGGATGCGCCCGTTGGGCATGAGCATGTGATTCCGGAATATGCCTTCCTGTTTGGCACCCAGCCGAAGAATCGCCGTGCGCGACTGTTGATTCAGGACATCCGTGATGAACTCCACGCGGATACATCGCCAGTACTCGAAGGCATGCGTGAGCAGTAACAATTTGGCTTCGGTGTTTACCGCAGTGCGTTGAGCGCTACCCGAAAGCCAGGTATAGCCGATTGCTACGCGCCGCTCATTCCTTTCAATGTCATAGAAGCGCGTCGTCCCGACGACGTCATCCGACGCCTTGCGAATGATAACGAATGGCAGCTCACGCCCCTGAGCCTGCGCCTGAAGTGCAGATTCGATGTAGTTGGCCATGGTGGTGCGAGACGGCACGATAGTGACGGTGGAATTCCAAAGCTCGCCGTCACTGGCAGCGGCGATGAGCGATTCCTGATGCACCGTTGACAGGGGCTCCAGGCGTACCTGCTGACCTTCGAGAATGACTGGAGAGACTTCCACTGTTCTCTTGTGCTCTATCGTCCCTTTTCCTTAATTATCAAGAAAAGATGAAACAGCCTGCAGCAATCGCAAGACCGTTGAAATTGAACTGATCCGTGCAAAGGGTACAAGAGGATCTGCCCCGTGGCTCCGCTCTTGTCACTAGTGTCTCCGTCGAAAGTAATCAACGAGGCGAATCCACCCTGCCCAGGCGGTAGATCGATGCTGCCGGTATCGTTGCCAAGCAGTTGGTCAGCGCTTTTCAGGAGAATCGTGACCCGGGGCCGCATCGAGCGCTTCTTTGCATAAGACCTTCTGATCATCCTCAATTTCTTTACACGGTCTGCCGTATGCTGCAGTGTGGAGTTTTCTAACACCGAATACCTTAATTTCTTCTTCTCGACGTCATAGTCCGCGAGCAGAAAGACGATCTTTTCTCCCTTAAAATAATCCTTGTTGAGACCGGCTTCCGCACCATGAAAATATTCTATGACGTCGCCCTTGCGGAATCTGCCCTTGAATGATTCGAGCGAAAGCCGTCCAAAGTATCAGGTGCTACAGTTTGTTAGGCGGCACGATTGTGACTTTTAGGCGGCGCTCTGCGACTATCAAGCTCTCTTCTTTTTCATTCTGCTAGGTTCCACATTACTCTTGCAAATTTCCATGAGCCATTGCTCTGCTTACGCAGGATTCGCACCATCTTGCCCTGAAAATCCTTTGCCTGAGCGTCGGGCGACTCTTTGTAACTGCTACTGAAGTATCCCCACTCATACGCCCATCCATCCGTTACCTTGAGCTCCTTAATCTCCGGCACATAGCTGAGGATTTTCATCCCAGGGTGTTCCGCTATCTCCCTTTCCACTTCGGCACCGATGAGTTGCTTGCCGATTTTAGCTTGCCCCCCAGGTTCGAGTAGGACGCCGTCTTCCGTCCACAAATCGGCCAGTGCTCTCGAATCTCTCGACACTGTCGCAGCAATATCCTGTTGATGGAGTTTTTCGATGCCGGCCATCTCTTGCTCACGCGCCTCGGTTTTGGTAGTCGACAGCAATTCGAGTAGTGCTAAAGCTACTGACAAGAATAGAAGGGTGATTATGAAGATTCTGCTTTTTAGTTGTGTCATCTCTTACTCCTGATCTTCGTCCCTAAAGGAACTATTCGACGCCTAACGTCAGCAGTTGAGCGGGTGATAACCGTAAGACCAATTGCGACTGGTTGTATTTTCATTGAATTCATCCTGTGTTGCGCCCCAAAGATAAAATAATCAAACCGATGAATAAGAGCGCGCCAAGAATTTCCACGAGTTCATCATGACAACTTCACGATAGCATCCGTTCGCGGGAACACCTGCGCAAACGGCAAGACGTTGATCAGAGGCCCGCTGATTCCCTCGCGTCCAACGCCGTTGGGGGGAACCACGTCGTAAGCCCCGTTACTTTTCAATCTTAGTAAAACGAGATGCGACAGTGCGCACTTGGGGACGAACTCCAGTGCGTTCGTAGATTCTGCGACCTTTCCATCTCACACCTTTTCCCATCGTAATTCTCACGCTCGAATCGAATAACATCGCGTAGAGCACTCCTAAACCCAGTGGCGCGGTCAACGCGTAGGCGGGAGAAACTTCAGACCTTATGCTGACCATAACGAGGGCAGACACTTGCATCAGCCATGACAGAGCGGCGGGGATGAACAACCGCCAAAGGCCCGCTCCCGCCCCCGTCGCCATCCCAATCACAGACGTCATAGCAACAATCGCTGGCACGACAGCGATCAAATAGATCCAGAATACGCCACACATTGCAAAAGGCAGTGAGAACTTCATGCCAGAAAACCAATTCTTGGTACAAGACTCCCACATCTCGCCGAAATTCCTATACATGCGTGTGCTGACCAGGCTCGGCGCGTGCTCGGTAAGCACACTTCCGCCCGCCCGCTTGATCATTTCCGCTAGGCGCACGTCTTCCAGCACTTCATCCCTCAATGCGTCATAGTTGCCGACACGCTCCAAAATAGCGCGACGCATTAGAAAGAATCCGCCGATACCGAGCGCCCCGGGCGTCTTCGGATTATTGATGCGGTAAGAGACGGTGAACATTAACAGCACCCACGCCCACGTCGGGATCATCACACGCTCCCAAAATGAGCCGGTTTCAAAGTAAGGAACGAACGTCATGGCGTCTGCTCCCCGCTCAAGGGTATTAGCGACTGCGGTCCGCAAAGCTGCCTTGTCAAAGATAATGTCCGCATCCGTCGCCAGTATCCACTCACCACGCGCATGATTAAGCGCTTGCTGCATTGCGTAGGGTTTGCCAAGCCATCCGGGAGGTGGGTCTTCTCCCTGGATAACATGCAAGCGGGCATCGGGTTTTGCGAGTGATTTCAATATCGCTCCTGTTCCGTCAGTCGAGCGGTCATTAACAGCAACGACCTCGAATCGTCCATAGTCTTGGGTGAGAACGGAACGAATGCTTTCTTCCAAAACACGATCTTCTTCGTTGCGAGCCGGAACGAGGACTGACACCAACGGCGCGTCGTTCGCCTTCAAACGTACATCATTTGTTGGCGAAAGAGGCCTTTGGTGGAAAAGACCGTATAGCGTAAGAACAATGCTCACGAGCCATACAAAAACGACAAACCATAAAAGGTACCCAAGTACGTTCACTCCATTGAATTCAATTGCTAGGATTGGCATCAGAAATATGGAGAAGTGTAGCCGCCCAACGCTGTGCGTCAGCGGCGAGCGATTCCGCGCTGCCTCCGATTCAAACTACGGCTAATGCACCCCTAACCCGAGTCCGCTGCAAGCGCTCATTCGGGGCGCCACCATCTTGAGGCTTCAATCACATCTGACGCAGGGTGATCAAGTGGCATACTGCTCCGCACCCATGAGTGCAGCGATACATACGGCTCGTCGCCGATGACCCAGCTATCATGCGCCAGCCTCCATCAGTTGGAAGCAACGTTCGAGCTTTTCATCGACCCAGCTTGATATGTATCGCACTCCTTCCGGCGCGAGCCGACCGCCGGCTGGGCGACAACTGCATCACACCCACGTTGTCGATCAGAGGGCGCGCTGATTCGGTCCACTACAATCATTGGTTGGGTGAAAACTGGAACTGTGCAACTTGATTCGATTGTCCAAGCCATGGCGTACGCAAACTTCATTGCGCGGCGCGTACGTTGCGAACGTATATCAGGAGGAACAATGGCCAGCCCAGCCCGACGAT
>JBKOZZ010000079.1:0-33321 GCA_046726155.1 Acidobacteriota bacterium | reverse complement strand
TACATCGTGCCTTTGTATTCACTCTGGCCAACGCCGGCGGCTTCCAGCAGTTCGTGATTCGGATCGGCTAGTAAATCGATCGTGAACGCAAACTTGTTACAGAAGTCTTTGTGGGAGGCCACGTCATCCGCGCTTACGCCCACGACCGCGATGCCCGCCTCGTCAAACTCTTGTTTCGAAGCGGTAAATGATTTTCCCTGAATAGTGCAACCCGGCGTATCGTCTTTCGGGTAGACGTAAACGACGAGCCACTTGCCCGCGAAATCTTCGAGTGTGACGGTCTTCCCGTCCTGGTTCTGAAGTTTGAACTCTACGAAATGCTTGCCCAGTTCTGCTGCCATGTTTTTATCCTCTCAGTTCAATAAATGAGATCTTGTGTTTGGCGGGGGAGCGTCAATTGTTGCATGCCGGCCGTGCCATTGCACGCGCGGTCAAACGGTTCTAGAATCCACGATGAAAGATTGATAATTCTAATAGCTTTCGGGGGAGCCGCAGGGCTGAGAGTCTGAACATTGCCGATCGCCGATCGCCGATTGCCAAACGTTGATTTTCAATTGGCAATTGGAAATCGAAAATCGACAATGCCAGTGACCCCTTGAACCTGATACGGTTAGCACCGTCGAAGGGAGAAACAGTCATTCAACGACCGTTCTATCCTTTTGATCAGGGTGGAGCGGTTTTTTATTCTCGGGAGTTGGCCTTAGGACTTTGCTCTTTTGAATCTGAATGAGTGATTCAACGAGTCGGCCGGCAATCAAAGTCAGAACCAGGAGCGGTAAGCGACAAGGTGATAATCTCGCTGCGGTGTCATGAGGTCAGTACCACCTCGTGATGCGGCAACGGAGTCATTACATAGTCGCGGTAGCGACCGGGTTATTGTCTTGCTAGCTAACAAGTTTGTGAGGTGATTACCGGATTTCTGGACCCGCAGTTTAAGGAGTCAATTACGTGAGTACTGCAATCAAACCAACTGAGATCGAAACTACGCCGGTCAATAACGATAAGCCTCTGCCAAACTCCCGCCGGATCTACATCGATGGCGAACAACCTGGCGTGCGTGTGCCGTTTCGCGAGATCTCGCAAAATCCGACGCGTAGTTTCAATAACTCTCTGGAAGAGAATCCTCCGGTGCGTGTTTATGACACAAGCGGCCCATGGGGCGATCCGTCTGTCGGTGGAGACGTGCGCGAGGGGCTGCCGTGGTTGCGACGGCGTTGGATCCTCGCGCGCGGTGACGTTGAGACGTACGAAGGTCGTGAGTTGCAACCGATCGACGATGGCTACCTAACGTTTGACGCTGCCAATCAGGCGCGCCAAAAAGAGAAAGGTCGCCTGGAAGATTTCCCTGCGCTCAAACGCACGCCGCTGCGCGCCAAGCCGGGGGCTTGTGTGACGCAGATGCACTACGCCCAGCAGGGTATCATCACGCCCGAAATGGAGTTCATCGCCATCCGCGAAAACCTGGGTCGCTCCTGGGATCGCGGGCGTCTCGCCCGCAAGGGTGGGGAAGAGGCTCCTCGCGATTCACTGCTCCACCAACACCGCGGCCAATCGTTCGGCGCCGCCATTCCCGCGTACGTCACACCTGAATTCGTTCGCGAGGAAGTCGCGCGCGGCCGCGCCATTATCCCAGCCAACATCAATCACCCGGAAAGCGAGCCGATGATCATCGGGCGCAACTTTCTGGTGAAGATCAATGCGAACATCGGCAACTCCGCGGTGTTGTCGTCGATTGACGACGAAGTCGAAAAGATGCGTTGGGCTATTAAATGTGGCTCCGATACCGTCATGGACCTGTCGACGGGTAAGAACATTCACGCCACGCGCGAGTGGATCATTCGCAACTCACCCGTGCCCATCGGCACCGTGCCGATCTACCAGGCGCTCGAGAAAGTCGGCGGCAAGGCAGAAGAACTGACCTGGGAAATCTTCCGCGACACTCTGATTGAACAAGCCGAACAGGGCGTCGACTATTTCACGATTCATGCGGGCGTACGGCTCCCCTACATTCCGCTGACCGCCAAACGTACGACGGGAATTGTGAGCAGAGGAGGTTCAATTTTAGCGAAATGGTGTCTTGCGCATCATCAGGAGAGTTTTCTCTACACACGCTTCCGCGAGATCTGCGAGATCATGGCGGCCTACGATGTTTCGTTTTCGCTGGGCGATGGCCTGCGTCCCGGCTCGATTGCCGACGCCAATGATGAAGCGCAGTTTGCTGAACTCGAAACGCTTGGTGAGTTAACCAGAATTGCCTGGGAGTATGACTGCCAGGTGATGATCGAGGGTCCGGGCCATGTACCCATGCATTTGATCAAGGAAAACATGGACAAGCAGCTCGAGACTTGCCAGGAGGCGCCATTCTACACGCTGGGACCGCTCACGACCGACATTGCGCCCGGCTATGATCACATCACCTCCGCAATCGGCGCGGCGATGATCGGCTGGTACGGCACCGCAATGCTTTGCTACGTCACACCAAAAGAACACCTCGGCTTGCCCAATAAGAAGGACGTCAAGGACGGAGTCATCGCTTACAAGATCGCAGCTCACGCCGCCGATCTCGCGAAAGGTCATCCCGGTGCGCAGTATCACGACAACGCATTATCGAAAGCACGTTTTGAATTTCGCTGGGAAGATCAATTTAATCTTTCGCTTGACCCGGAAGTCGCGCGCGAATATCACGATGAAACCCTGCCGCAGGAAGGCGCCAAGCTCGCGCATTTTTGTTCAATGTGCGGCCCACACTTCTGCTCCATGAAGATCACACAGGACGTCCGCGAGTACGCCGCCACACACGGTCTCAAAGAAGAAGAAGCCTTGAGCCATGGAATGGAGGAGAAGTCACGCGAGTTCGTCGGTAAAGGCGCGGAGGTTTATTCCAAGATTTGAATCATCACGATGATTTGTAAATCCTGTCAAACATCATGACTCTTTCTAAGCTCTAGACAGGATTTACAAGAAAGCTGGCAAGATCTCAAACTCACGCGAACCCAACGGCAGTTGCATAATCCGAAGAGTTATCTTGTAAATTCTGTAAATCCTGTCAAAGGAATTACGTTAGGCAAACATCACGAAGTTCAACTAGTAAACTATTTGACCGACACAGGTATTGACTGTGGCCTCTTGCTAAACTTCGGGCCTTCAGTACAAGTGAAACGAAAGTTCCGCGAATATAAGCCGAAGACGCCATTGATGAATTCCATCCTGTAAATCTTGTAAATCCTGTCAGCGGTCGTTTACCCTCCCTGTGAGACCGCACTTCTGCGCAATGAAGATCACCCCAGGGCGTCCGAGAATAGGTCGCGCAATTGAGATTCTCGAGCTTTCTACCAACGATATAGGTCGCCTCGACCGCCTCGATAACATTGATTAGCGCCGCACTATCTGATCGAATCCAGCAGCGCGCTCGCGAGTGGGGCGTGGCTATCGAAGACGCGTTCGAAACGGAAAGTTCCGTGATCGCGTTCGGCACTCGCGGCACCCATTCGGTGGTTTTGAAGTTAGTCAAGCGATCGGGTGACGAGTGGCTTTCGGGTGAGATACTGAATTCATTCGAGGGCCAGGGCGTCGCGCGCGTTTATGAGCAGGCGCCAGGCGCGGTACTCATTGAGCGATTGAGGCCGGGCAATTCCCTGGTCGACCTGGCGTTGAATGGTCGCGACGAGGAAGCGACCGATATTCTAGCCGGTGTCATCCAGCAGATGTCCGCGCGCGCATCATCAATATCTCCCCTCGAATTACCTAAGGCGTGTGCGACAGTACAGGATTGGGCCAAAGGATTCGATCGCTATATCGCGAGCGGCGACAATCAAATTCCGACAGACCTGGTTTCATCGGGTCAACGAGTGTACGCGAGACTATGCGCTTCGCAGCGGCAGCCGCGATTACTTCACGGTGATCTACACCATTACAACGTGTTGTTTGACTTGCATCGTGGCTGGTTGGCGATTGATCCAAAGGGCGTCGTCGGTGAGATCGAGTACGAGATTGGCGCCGTCCTTCGCAACCCGTTTGAGCGACCTGAGTTGTTTCTCTCACGCTCAACTATCGAGAGACGACTCAAACAGTTCATGAACAAACTGGACCTGGATTACGAACGAACCGTGGCATGGGGGTTCGCACAGGCTGTCTTGTCGGCAATGTGGGAGATCGAGGATGGATTTGTAGCGGATGCAATGAACCCTTCTTTAAGGCTGGCGAATGTTATTCAATCCATGCTCGGAGAGAACTATTGAACTCTGAAGGCAGCAGCTTACGCAGCGCTCAAGTCCTGAGCTACTATCATACCTCCGCGGCGCGGACTAAAAAGAACAATCGTACAACTGACGGTGTAGCAATGCACTTCAGCCGGCCATAAAACATCCGGCTTCAAATTAGCCAGAACAATTCCAACATGCTAATAACTGTGATCCCAGGTGAACCAGCAAATGAACTGTCCAGTCTGCAAATCATTCGAATTAATTTCAACTGAGTTGGAGTCGGATCTTCCCGCCTTCAGGTGCGACAATTGTGGTGGTAAGTGGATAAGGGGAGCGCAGTATTGGAAGTGGCTCGAAGAGCACCCCAACCTGCCGGAGCGGCCCGCTGAAGATACCGACTTATCGCTGGCCGAGCCGGGCAAGCCCATTGATTGCCCGGAGTGTCGCTTCCGGTTGGCAAAGTATCTGGTTGGCCATGGTTTTAGCTTTACGTTGGATCATTGCGAAGGCTGCAAAGGTATCTGGCTCGACAGGAATGAATGGGAAGCTCTGAAAGCACGCAACCTCCACGACGATGTGAATTCCATGCTCACAACATTCTGGCAGGATGAAGCGCAGAAGGAAGGCAGGAAGAAGCGCATGGAACGGATTTACGTCGCCAGATTCGGCGCCGCTGATTATGCGGAGATTGAAAAGATACGTGCCTGGCTCGCGACGCGCCCGAAGAAGCAGGATTTGCTTGCTTACCTGACCGACAAAGATCCATTCGATGTTTGAGCGAACAAAGCAAAAGATTTTCCATTTGTCATTTTTCATTTTTCATTTCTGATTTGTCATTTTTCATTGGCGGATTCAACCTTGACGTGCAACACCTCGCGGCCTGTGGCTATGCCGCCGCACAGTGCGGTAAGGCTCTGCCTGGCTCTGCCTTAGTGGAGACATGAAAGCAGTAAACATCGAAATCTTTTCTGACTACGTTTGACCATTCTGCTGGTTGGCGGAGCCGGCCGTCCATGAATTAAGGCAATCGGAGCCAGACGTGGAAATCATCTGGCGCGCGTTTGAGTTGCGCCCCGAGCCGGTGCCGACGCTCGATCCCAAGGGCGACTACCTGCAGCGCGCGTGGAGCACCTCCGTTTACCCACTGGCTGAGAAATTAGGCGTCACAATGACGCTACCGCCGGTGCAGCCACGCACGAGGCTGGCGCACGAGGCAGCATTCTGGGCACGCTCGCAGCAACGTTTCGACGATTACCATACTGAAATTTTTCGCGCCTTCTTCGAAAGAGGTGAAGACATCGGCGAGGTTGACGTCCTTGTCTCACTGGCGCTGGAATTAGCAATGGACAGCAACTCTTTACGGCAGTCGTTGAAGACGCGCGAGTTTGAAAAGCGCGTGCTGGAAGATGAGCAGGCTGCTGCGAGACTGGGTGTTACCGGCGTTCCCGCGTTCATCGCAAACAGACGGGCTACCTTGAGCGGCGTGCGGCCAGTGGAACATCTCAAGCAGTTGGTTGATCGGGTTCGCGTGTAAAGGCACCACCCCTCGTGAAAGCCACGCGCTAATTATCCAAACTCGGGCGTCAGCAGTTTATTCAGCAGCGAAATGAACGGGATGGAAATCAGGATCAATTACACGAGGAATCCTGCGCTCATAGTAGTGATCCTCGCGACTTTGACCGCTGCAGTTACTGCCTGGTGGTGCATGGCTTCCGGAGTAGGCGTAAGTCCTGATTCAGTGGTCTACCTAAGCGCAGCCGACAGTGTGCTGGCTGGCCAGGGCCTTAAATCCATCGTCCACCATTTCACTCCCACGTTCCCGAGTCGTCAGCCACTGGTTGGTTTCCCGCCAACTTACCCACTACTTCTTTCCTTGAGCGGCACGCTCAGTACCGACCGGTTGAATGGTGCAAGATGGCTCCACTCAATCCTGTTCGCAGTTAATATTTTTCTACTTGGAATAATTGTTTATTTGGCGACCGGCAGGTCTGCGGTGGCAACACTATGCGCCACGTTGCTTTTTCTTTTATCGGTGCCCGTGCTTGAGATACATACGATGGCCTGGTCGGAAGCTCCCTTCATTATGTTTCTCTTACTCGCGGCCCTTTTTTTGCTGCTCCATATCAGCGGACAACATTACCTGCTTTTGATTGCCGCCGCATTATCGGCAAGTTTGGCACTGACAGCCCGCTACGCTGGCGTGACGATGCTCCCACCAATGGTAATGACCATTCTTCTGCTGAAGAATAGACCACTCAGAAACCGAGTCCGGGATAGTGTCATCCTGGTGAGCATAGCAATCGTTCCTTTAGCCGTTTGGCTTCTGCGGAATCTGATGGTCGCAAATTCCACTACCACTCGAACAATTGCATTTCATCCGATAGGCATTTCTGAAATCAGTAACATGGCAAACGCGCTGCTCGTATTTTGGCTGCCCGGCACGGGCAATACTTACCTAAAGATAGGCTTATTACTTCTGTGCTGCGTTCTGGTGGTGGCAGGTATCGTGCTGCCGCTGAAAGATGCAGTGAAGCGCGATCAAGGCAGAAAGATGAATTCGGAGACGCAGTTGTTCGCGGCGATTTTCATAATGACGTACGTCCTGTTTCTGGTAGCTCATAACTCTTTGGTGAACCCTGTCGCTGTTTTTGAAAGCAGGACTGTCGCGCCGGCCTGTGTGTTTGGAATTATCCTGATAATCTCTGTTGTATATCGACTAAGCAAATTCGGTAACCGTCCTGCGCTTTGGTGGAGTTTCCTGGTCCTGTCATTCCCGCTTGCATCTGGAAACGCAGTGCGTGCCACTTCCTTTGTGATCCACCGGCACGATAATGCAATTGGATATACGAGTCGAGAGTGGGCCCGTTCAGAAACCATCGCTTACTTACGATCGCTCTCAGACGGTAGAACCGTATATTCTAATGGAATTGATGCGATCTATTTCTTAACCGGAAGAGATGCTTTGCGTATTCCCGCTAAGTTTGATCCGATTAGTGGCAAAGACAACGCAGATTTTGAGCGGAATATCAGCGCTTTGCGAATCGAGTTGCTGCAAAATCGCAGTGTGGTAGTGCATTTCGCCAACATACCACGGCGTTGGTATCTTCCATCCAAAGATGAATTGGACAATTACAAACTGCCTGTCCTGATTCAACTTGACGACGGGGTCATTTACGGAATCAGGTAAAGAGTGTGGCCTCTAATTAATCCGACTCTCTCATCTCCAACAAAATTGGAGTCTGGAACTTCGTAAATGAATGTGAGGAGAAAGCGCATGATACGACTTCTTTCATTGACCACTTTGATGCTGACGCTCGCTATCGGAATCCATCCGCAGACCTCGTCGGATGCTGCCGAACTGACTAAGTTGCTCAACGAGTTCCTGGCGGGCGCTTCTCGCAACGACGCCGCCGTGCACGATCGTTTCTGGGCGGAAGACGTGATTTATACCGGCTCGGCCGGAAAACGCCGCGGCAAGGCAGACATCATGCGCGACGTGCGTTCGTCGCCCGCACCCAAACCAGGAGATCCGACTACCCTTTACAGCGCCGAGGACATTCACATTCAGCAGTATGGTAACTTCGCGATCGTTGCTTTTCGTCTGGTTGCTACGACGCAAAAGACAGGTGCGACCGAGATTGCGAACTACTTGAACAGCGGCACCTTCCTCAAGCGCAATGGCAAGTGGCAGGTTGTGAATTGGCAATCGACGAGGATGCCACACGAAGAGGCGTCAAAAAAAGCACCGACGGCAACAGAGTCCGGCCAGGCTTCGGTAATTCTGCCGCCGGAGTTAGCGCGTGTGTTGACTGACTATGAAGTTGCATGGAAAGCGGGCGACGGAGCCGCGCTGTCGCGCTTGTTCAGCGAAGAAGGATTTGTCCTGCCGCAGGGCCAGGCCCCGGCGAAAGGAAGAGCAGCGATCCAAAAGCTGTATATGCGAGACGGCTCACCACTCGCGCTGCGTGCGTTTGCCTATGCGACCGACGGAAACGTGGGATACATTCTTGGCGGCTACAGTGCTGAGCGGGGGAAACCGGACGACGGCAAGTTCACACTGACTTTGCGCAAGAGTGAAGACGGACGGTGGCTAATCGTTTCGGACATGGACAACTCGAACCGCCGCCAGCAGTAAACACAAGGGTGGAGGGTGGGTCAGTTTGATTCCGATAAGCCGTAGGATCCACTGATCAAGTTGTTCCTTAGCTTATGGGTTGAGTCACGACAAACTAAAAGTTTATTGGACACGCTCAACGAAAGTGAACCCACGGCCCCCAGCGGCAACCTTGGAGTGACACATGTTGCTCCCTTGTAGCGCAAATTCAAAAGATCCAAGAGAGGACAACAACGTGAAAATGGGTAAAGGATTTGTCAGGATGGCAGTTGCTTTCGCCATTGTAATCTTATCTTCAACATTCACTAACGCACAAAAGATCTCAACCGAAGAACAAAGATTGGTCGATTACATCGATGCGCATACTAACGAGGCCATCGCCCTGTTGGAAAAAACAGTCAACATTGAGAGCCCGACGGAGAACGTCGCCGGCGTCAAACAGGTTGGCGCAGTATTCAAAGCCGGGTTTGAATCGCTGGGTTTCACCACTAAATGGATAAGTATGCCTCCGGAGATGAAACGCGCGGGGCATCTGCTGGCCGAAAAGAGCGGGAGCAAAGGCAAACGGGTGCTGCTACTTGGTCACCTCGATACGGTGCTAAGCGGGGAGAAATTCCGGCGCGAAGGTAACAAGGCTTTCGGCACCGGCTCGTCAGACATGAAGGCAGGCGATGTTGTTTTGTATTTTGCTTTGAAGGCGCTACAGGACACTGGCGCACTCAAAGATGCGAGCATCATCGTGATGCTGACCGGCGATGAAGAAGATTCAGGGGACCCGGTGGAGGTTAGCCGCGGCGATATGATCTCCGCGGCCAAACGCAGCGATCTGGCACTGAGTTTTGAAAACGGCGGCAGCAACATCGCCACGGTGGCGCGACGAGGCAGCAGCGATTGGCTGCTCGAAGTTACCGCCAGAACCGGACACTCCTCGCAAATTTTCAAAAGGAGCATGGGCAACGGTGCTATCTTTGAAGCGGCGCGAATTCTCAATCAGTTTTACGAAACTGTGCGCGGCGAAGAGTATCTGACTTTCAATCCGTCGGTGATCTCAGGTGGAACCGAAGTTGAAGTAAAGGACCAAAACCTCACCACACGAGGAAAGACAAATGTAGTTCCGGCGAAGGTAATTGTGCGGGGAGATTTGCGTTTCATGACTGCGGAACAGAAGGAAGCAGCGCGTGCAAAGATGCGGGAGATCGTCGCCAAAAGCCTGCCTGGCACGTCTGCGAAGATCACTTTTTACGACGGCATTCCCTCGATGCCACCCAGCCCAGGTAATTACGAGTTGCTCAAAAAGCTTGACGCTGTTAGCCAGGATCTCGGTTTTGAAAAGATTGAAGCCCTGGGCCCGGGCGAAAGAGGAGCCGGCGACGTTGCGTATGTGACACATCTGATCCCGGGCCTTGATGGTTTAGGCGCAACCGGCGGAGGCGCGCACGCCCGCGGCGAGTTTGCCGATCTCGACACTTTACCGAGACAGATCAAACGCGCGGCGGTGTTGATTTATCGATTGACACGCTGAGCTTGACGACGTTTTTATTACTTGCTACTCGCGGCTCAGGGCACTCT
The DNA here is from genome assembly GCA_046726155.1 of Acidobacteriota bacterium. Taxonomy (GTDB): domain Bacteria; phylum Acidobacteriota; class Blastocatellia; order Pyrinomonadales; family Pyrinomonadaceae; genus PSRF01. The sequence goes on along the minus strand of JBKOZZ010000079.1, from coordinate 23,436 downwards.
GCGATTTCCTGAAGTGTAGGAGTGGAACGTGCGCGGGATGCCCTTGTCGTCCGAGACGTCGGTGAAACTTACCCCGATGGTCGATGCACCTCGCTTTACCATGAAGTGAATGTGGCCCGTCATGCTATTCCCGACGCTGCCTACTTTCGCAATCTCATCTCCCCGCCTAACCGTAGCTCCAATAACGCGCAGCCGCGCCGGCACGCTTTCTTTCTGAATGTGAAGGTAGGAAGCCACGGTACCGTCGCCATGATCCACTTGAATTTGATTGTTAGTGCCGCCCATGCCGTCGTTGGTAACAACAGGCGCTGTTTGAATGGTCCCATCGCGCGCCGCAAGCACAGGCGTGCCGCAGCGACGGCGGAAATCCCAGGAGAATTTCTGGCCGTTGTGGGCGTTGTTGTGGTTAAGCGAGGAGTTGTTTCCCTGAATCACCCAAGTGCTTTCGCCTCCTGGGAAGGGGAGCTGGTAGATCCGGTCGCTGGCCTGATACTCGCTCTCATTAACGTCACCTCTAAGGATTAGGTAGGGGATGAGCCAGGCAAGAGCCCACAACGAAGCCACCGCTAACGGCATGAAGACAACCCACCACCAACGGTGAAAGGTGGCGTACCCGTCAGTTTCCCCCACACACGCGCGCACGATCACCGGCAACAGGAAAAAGGCCAGGAAGCCCAGAATAGTGCCAACCATCCCGCCCCAGTGATAGAGACTCGAAAGCCAGAGTGGCCCGCAGCCTACGAATGCCAGGAACGCGAGGGCGAGACCGGTCACCGCCGACAGGATAATGACAGTCAAAAAGAGTCTGTTTGCCCAGAGCAAAGCCTGGGTAAGACTTCCACCGCCTCTGGCGACGGCGTTGGCAAGTCGGATCGCGTTGATCGCCAGTCCCGCGAAGACGCCCCAGAGGACAATCACCAGCACCGCACTGGCGATCATGTAACCGCTGCCGAGAAACCCGCCGATCGAGCCGCCTATAAGGATCGCCGCGAGGAGCAGGAAGGTAGCAAGCATTGCGAAAAGGGTACGACTGAGGGCCACCATGATGATCTCCTTTGTGAAAGCTGCCGGAAGCCGAGCGTGAATTTCGATGGCGGGAAGCTGATTAGCGAATCAGGCTGAGAGCCCGCCGCCTGGTGCGTTTTGCGGCCCTGAATGGATGAGCGGACCGACGCGCGAATCCTATCCCCAGGAGGACCATCCGTCAATGTAGCGCGGAAGAGGGGAGTGGGTCAGTTACAAGTTTAGATGTGCGAGTCTCATTTGGATGAGTAGCGAAGCAGAAAAAGTCCGACAATAGACAAAACAATCCCCATCATTCGCATCAGCGTCATTGGTTCTTTGAAGAAAAAAATACCAACGAGTGCCATTAGCGCCGCGCCTCCAGCTAATACCATAGGCACGGCAGACAGCGGGCCGCCTTTCTGGAATAGTAGGAAAAACGCAACCGTGCCAGCGCCTACACACACTCCCGTGAGCGCAGAGAAGAACAGGCCGCGTCCAGTTGCGGCTTGATCCCACTTACTGAAAAACCGCAGGTAAATCAGATAGAAAGCAATGGTGAGTGTGGCTGTGGCTTCCACCGCAAAGCCGCCCAGCCCATCGCCAATATGGTCAGAGGCCAGCTTTGTAAACACTTGGTGAAGTCCGTAGAGAAGTGCTGCGAGTAGCGCATACCAGAACCAAGCGGTCATTAGATGTGCCCCCTTAAATTCTCTTATGTGGTTTCCGGTTCTTAGTTTTTGTAAGACGTGAAGCAGCCACTCCAAAGACTACAACCGGCGCAACGCAGAGCAGAACAGTGATTCCGAGGTTGAAAAGTATCTCATCGACATGGAACACGAGCATGGTCAGCTAAGATTATCTCTAATCTAACAGCGCCTCAATATCTCGACAGACTACAGTTTCTTATTCCAACTAGCGATAAGTTTCTGACCCTGCTCCGCTTCAGTCAACTCTTCTGATAAGCGTGGTCACGAGCATCAGGTCGCTTCGCTCAGCGGTCGTCCGCTCGGTACCCGAGTGGCTACGGCTATCGGTTCTGATGTTATGCTGAATTAATGCTGATAGATATTTCGCCTTTACGAATCTCCCGCGACTACCGTCTGCTCTTTTTTGGGCAACTGATTTCCGCGTTCGGATCGGCGATCGGTTTTGTCGTGCTCCCGGTGCAGGTCTATCAGTTAACCAGATCGACACTTCTAGTTGGCTTATTGAGTGCATCGGAATTTGTTCTGATCTTGTTTATGGCGTTTGTAGGCGGCGCCTATGCCGATTTTATCGATAAGCGAAAAATGCTGCGCCTCACCGAAGCCGGTCACACGCTGGTGACCGCAATGCTGGTTTTTAACGCGACTTTAGCTCGCCCGCAGGTGTGGATCTTGTTTGTGGGCGCCGCACTGCACGCTGGTCTGGCCGCTTTGCAACGTCCTTCGTTTGAAGCGATGCTGCAAAAACTTATCCCGCTGGAGCTGATGTCGTCGGTCAGCGCTCTAAACTCTTTGAGGTGGAACATAACAACCATTCTGGGTCCTTCAATCGCGGGAATTATCATGGCGAGATACGGCGCAGCGATCGCCTACTCGATAGATCTGGTGACGTTCTTTGCCTCGCTGGCGGCAGTGTTTTTGATTCGTGCAGTCCCGGCGCCAACGCAATCTGAAGCCCGCCCGACCTTGCGATCCGTCCTTGAAGGGTTGCATTACGCCTGGCGACGCAAGGAAATTCTCGGTACGTATTTGGTTGACATGAACGCCATGTTCTTCGGAATTCCGACTGCTCTCTTTCCGGCGATGGCCGCAAATTTTGTTGCAGGAGCGGTTGGATTTTTCTATGCGGCGCCGTCGGTGGGCGCGCTTGTTGCCACTCTGACTTCCGGTTGGACCAGGAAAGTTAACCGTCACGGTTTGTTTGTCGCGATGGCGGCCGCACTCTGGGGCGTGGCTATAATCTTTTTCGGTTTCTCGCAGAATCTTTACCTGGCTCTATTCTGTCTCGCGCTGGCCGGCGGTTTCGATATGATAAGCGGAGTCTTCCGGATGACAATTTGGAGCCAGACGATTCCCCATTACCTGCGTGGACGGCTTGCCGGGTTGGAGATGATCAGCTATACCTCGGGACCCAAACTCGGTGACGCCGAAGCAGGAATTGTTGCCACTCTTTTCAGTGTCAGAACCTCGATCGTGTCGGGCGGAATTCTGTGCGTCGTGGGCACAGCGGTAATTTCTGCTTTGATTCCGGAGTTTATCAGGTACCAGGGTAGCGAAGGCATCAAACAAAAGGACCTCGAAGAAGCAATGCGCGAGGCTGAGACCAAAAATCTGCTTGTCGAATAATCCCCGTCGGCAGCAGACTCTCGAAGGAGAGACTCTATGGAGCTTGCCCTGACCCCGCTGGAATTTGCGCGCCGGACGCGCAAACTATATCCGCAGCGCGAAGCTGTTGTTGATGGCGAGTTACGATTAACTTACGAAAAATTCTTTGCGCGCTGCGATCGCTGGTCAGCCGCCTTGCAAGCGCTGGGTGTGAAGCAAGGCGATCGTGTCACTTACATTGCGCCCAATACTCATGCGCAACTCGAGTCCTTCTACGCTGTTCCTCAGATTGGCGCGATTCTGGTGCCGCTAAACTATCGCCTAACTGCAGACGACTTTCTCTACCTCATCAACCACAGCGGCTCGAAGATTGTTTGCGCACATTCTGACTACCTGGAGGCAATCGATAGTATTCGAGAGCAGTTACCCGCAGTCGAAGCTTTCGTGGCGCTCGAAAGTGTTGAGGCAGATGATCAGGAACGTAAACGGATAGCACCGGAAGGTTGGCTTGATTATGAGAATCTTGTGACGGAAGCTCCTGCGGACTTCGAGCTGCCGGATATTCGGGAGACGGATCTACTAACAATCAATTACACCAGCGGTACTACCTCGAGACCGAAAGGTGTGATGATTACGCATCGCAATGCCTACCTCAACGTGGTGGGCACACTCCTTCATCACCCGATGTCGCTGGCGGATCGTTATCTTTGGACCTTGCCGATGTTTCATGCCAACGGCTGGACGTTTGTGTGGACCGTGACTGCCGCCGGAGCAGCGCACATCTGCCTGCGTAAGGTCGAGCCAGCCCGGATTTTTGAGAAAATCAAAGATGAATCCGTAAGCATGCTTTGCGCAGCCCCAACGGTTTTGATCAGCATCACCAATGGACCGGAAGAACTAAGACACGAAGCGCGGCGCGGAGTTCGCATTCTAACCGCCGGAGCACCACCAGCCGCCGCAACTATAGAGCGCATCGAAGGCGAACTGGGATGGGTGATCACTCAAGCCTACGGACTCACCGAGACCTCTCCCTTTATTACAATCTGTGAACCCAGACCGGAACACGACGGACTTGCCAGCGCTGAAAGGTCTGCAATCAAGGCCTGCCAGGGAGTGGAATTGTTAACCTCGGGCGAATTGCGGATCGTTGATGAAGAGGGTCGCGAAGTTCCACATGATGGCGAGACACAGGGCGAAATTATCGTTCGCGGCAACGTGGTGATGAAAGGTTATTACGAAGATCCCGAGGCCACGGCTGATGCCATGCGTGATGGATGGTTTCACACGGGCGATGCAGCAGTGGTGCATCCAGACGGGTATGCTGAAATCAGGGATCGCTTGAAAGATGTAATTATCAGCGGCGGCGAAAACATTTCCTCCGTGGAGGTTGAAGGAGTGCTGCTGCGCCACCCGGCGGTGCAGGAGGTCGCAATTGTAGGCTTGCCTCACGAGCGCTGGGGTGAGGCGCCGCAGGCTTTTGTCGTTTTGAAAGCAGGAGCGACGGCGACCGAGACAGAGTTGCGAGAGTTTGCGCGCGCCAATCTCGCGCATTTTAAAGCGCCGCAAGGTGTGACGTTTCTTCGGGAGTTGCCGAAGACTGCAACGGGCAAAGTTCAGAAGTATTTACTCCGTGGCAGGTCGGCGATCTCGAGGCAGTGAGACCCACATCCGGAGCGTTGCCGATGGATGTGTTCGAGCAGCGCAGCACCGCCTGGATTGAGCAATTTGAGCGCTGAGGGATAGAAGAGTCGACATTTGAAACGAGTGGCCAAACAAGCAAGAGTCGATAACGGCGAGAAACATCTGGAACGCGTGCGAAGAATCTGCATGGCGCTGCCTGAAACGATGGAAAAACTTTCGCACGGCGAGCCTAGCTTTTTTGTCCGCAAGAAAGTTTTTGCAATGTTCTCCAACAATCATCACAACGATGGGCACGTTGCGGTGCTGCTGCCCGCGGCGATTGGAGTGCAGGCAGCATTGATCAAAGCCGATCCGAAGAAGTTTTACCGACCGGCTTACGTGGGTGTGCGCGGCTGGATTGGTGTTGAGTCTACCAGGGACAATTAGAAGATGAAAGAGTTGCTGAAGCTTCTGTTGCTTATAGGTGTGATAGGCGCAGTTGCGTTAACCGTCTTTTGGTTTGCGCGGCCGGCGGACATTTCTTTTGACAACGTTCGCGCCAGCGTTCCGAATTCAGATTACAGCCACTTCGCTGACGTCGACGGCGTTCGCCTTCATTATCAGGACAAAGGCATGGGAATGCCGCTCGTCTTGCTGCACGGCTACACATCTTCAACCTACTCGTGGAAGGACGTGTTTGAGCCGCTATCGCAAAAGTTTCGCGTGCTCGCCATCGATCTAAAAGGTTTCGGCTTTTCCGGGAAACCGGATGGCGATTACACAAGGCGCTCCCAGGCCATGCTGGTTGCGCGCTTGCTCGATTATTTGAAAATAGAAAAGACGTGGGTCTGTGGGAATTCGATGGGCGGTGAAATCGCGCTCAACTTCACCTTGCAAAACCCGCAGCGAGTGGCCGGTTTGATTCTTATAGACAGCGCCGGGGTGAAAGTTAACGGCGCTAAATCACTGGCGCCCAGGTACCTGCTCATTCCTGGTGTGGGTCGTCTGTTGACCGCTCTGGCTTTGACGTCAGACAAACTGGTGCGCGAGGGTTTGGAGAAAAGTTTTTACGATCGCATGAAAGTGAGCAACGAGCGCGTGGCCAATTATTATCGCCCATTGCAAACTCGGGACGGGCAATTGGCTGCTGTGCGCACGCGCACGCAAGCAGATCTGTTTCCGATTGAGCAGGACTTGAACCGGATCACTGTGCCGACATTGATCATCTGGGGCGCCGAGGATCAGCTAATTCCGCTGGCGGCCGGCCGCAAAATGAGTTCCCTTATCAAAGACTCAGCGCTGGTGATCTTTGATAATTGCGGTCACCTGCCGCAGGAAGAAATGCCCGCACGAGTGGTTGACGAAATAACGAGATTCATTACCATGCCGCGAACTAACGCGGATTAAACGAACTTTAAAGCAGAACCGCGAACTCGGCGTCAACTCCTTGGAGTGAGCCTGAGTTTTCACAGATCGCAGATCTCAAGTAACCATGAACAGAATCGCGGATAATTACGCTGCCGTTAAGAGACGAGATCCTTTTCCGTTTGTCCTTGAGGAACTCAGCTCGATACGCCCTACGATCAAACGAATGTTTGGTTTTACCTCTGTCTACTTCGACGAAAAACTTCTGTGCTCGCTCCGCGATAGCGTTAAGCAATCGGGATCTAACGGTATGTGGTTGTACACGACCATCGAACACGTCGATGCTCTCGCCAGGGAGTTTCCCGGCTTACCAAAGCGGCAGTTGTGGCGTTCGCGCTCCGGAGACAAAGCCTGGATCATATTGGCTTCCAGGCTGGAAGATTTTGAGGAATACGCTTTCAAAGCCTGCGAACTTATCCTAAGAGGGGACCAACGGATAGGGCGGATAACGCGCGGCAATACAGACCAGACAAGACCCAGGTCTTTGACCTCCGATGCGCGGTAAGTCTCGGACTTACCTAACATTGATACAACAAAACATTCTGGTCTCCGACCGCAATCTAAAGGTCGGAGACCTTAAAGAGTTTTAGCGACCTTGCCTGCAAGTCGGAGACTTGCCGCGCATCGGAAGTCAGAGACCAGGACCCTCGTACACACCTTTATCCCACACCTTTATCGTGATATGGCTTGCCTGGAGGCCTACATAGCAAGAGAGGCGGGCCATGCACTTGCCGGCCCGCCTCCAGACTTTCTCACCGAATAGAAATCAAGGAGTGGTCTTCTTCGCCTCAGTGTCGTCGTCTTTCTTCCTCACATAAATCTCGCCGCGCGGAACCAGGCCGGCTTTGTTGGCGAGCGTAAACACGGCCGACTCAACCAGCTCTTTGTTGTCCAGGCGAAAGCTTGTGATTCCTGAAACTCGCGTATCGGGGTCGCTGTATTGAAGCGTCAGGTAGCGCACCTTCGTTTTTATGAAATGGGCCGGCAGTGAATAGATTAGCGGGACACTGCTCATGATCGTCGCCGCTTTGGGCTGCCGTTTCTGAGTGTCGGCAAAAGCCGAGCTGACGGCATTGTAAGGGATAAAAAACTGTTCTTTATTGTCCTTGCGGAAGAGCAAACGCTTATTCGTATCGTCGAAACTAAGCGTGCCTTCCATGGTCTTGCTATAACCAAAGATGCCACCTTCATACTTCGCCTTCATTGTTTGCGGGGCCGGCGCGGGCGCGGCTTTAGTTGCGTCTGGTGGCGTGTTTTTTTCAATCGCTCGCGGACGCTGCGCGCAAACTGCTGCAGCCGCAACGACCGTCAATAAAAGTATCCCGATAAACTTCATTCGATTGACCTCCACCAACATTCAAGTCATTTCGCGAATGGACGCACGCGCTCCGCTGCTTCTTTGAAATCAGTGTCACCTGGCGCCAGGCTCAATCCTTTTTCATAAGCGGTCAATGCTTTGGCGTATTGCTTTGTTATCTCGAAGGCGTAACCGAGCTCCCGGTAGACGTTAATATCATCCGGCGATTTCTGTGCAGCGGTCTGCAGAGCAGTGATTGCTTTGGGGAAATTCTTTGCGCGCGACTGGGCGATTCCCAAAAGATAAAACGTTACACCCTTGGCGTCAGGCTGCATGGTAGCCCGCTCCAGTGCGGCAGCGGCGCGGGCATACTGTTCCGAGCCAATCAGCGCTTGTCCAAAAAGCGTTACAGCATCGGCGTCAGTTCTAATCTTGATTAAGCCTTCACCAGCGCGAACTGCGCTCAAATAATCAGCGGCAGCTTTCGCTGCATCCGTGTTCAACGCGGCGCGCCGCAGGTAGGCTGACGTCAGCAGAGTCCAGGCGGCTGCAAACCGCGGATCGTTTACTGTCGCGCGATTGAGCGAGGCGATGGCGCCATCCAGATCGTTTTTTCCCAGTGCGATCTGGCCGAGATAGAAAAGTGACAGCGAATCCTTGGGGTTGGCCTTAACGACTGCGGTGAAAGTTTTCTCCGCGTCCAATGGTTTACCCGTTTTGTATTCGGCAAGACCACGATAATAAAGCAGCGCGGCATCCGGATTTGCGCCCGGCCGCGTGGTAGCAGCGATGAGCAGCGGCAACGCCTTATCGAATTTTTCAGAAAGCACGTAAGCCTGGGCCAAAGCATCCGCGGTGTTAGGATCTTCCCGTTTGGAAACCTGCTGCAGATCAAGGGCCCTCTGCAAATCTTCTATGGCCACTTGATACTGTTTAAGACTCAACTCCGCAAAGCCTGCGATTTTCCAGGCCTCGGAATCATTCGGAAATTGAGCAGCAATTTCCTTCGCTTCTTTGGCGGCTGCCGCAAACTGCTTTTGCTGCAGAAGTTGATAGGCGTGGGAAGTGTCGCCAGTGCCCACGGTGTTTACGACGGGCTTCATTGGCTGCACGTCAATCAGCGGCCGGTTTGAAGTGTTTCTCGCTGTAGGACTCGGTTTCGGTTCTGGTCGTAACAACGGATCTTCAGCGGGCTTCGCTGCAGGCTTCACACGCCGCGGCCGGCTGGATTGCGCCACGACAATTCCACAAAGCACAGCCAGAGACAGAACCAGTAAGCAAAGGCGGTAAAAGGGATGATTAATCATAGATAGTTCTTCCGGGGAGAGGCTTATTTCGAGGCCAACAGAAGCTTTCCGAAAGACATGCTTCCGATGCCGGTGGCGGCTCTTTAGTTTGCCGCGTTCGCTCTGTGGCAGGAAAAGACTACTAACTAACCGCTTAAAAGAAAAGCGACCGGCCCATGGGTGACCAATCGCGTGGGTAGGATGGCATTCCTGCCTGTCCCCAAACTATAAGTAACAGGAGAGGCAGGAATGCCTGTCCTACTACGTCCTAGAAGTTTAGTTTCAATCCAAACTGAAACTGTCTCGGGTCATACGAAGCCGTTGGACGGCTGAAGTAGTGGCCATTGCCGGCGCGCTGGCCGAAGTTATTGACGTCCGTGAATGACGGCGTCGCTGCAGCTTCGTTGAAGCGATTAAACATATTGAAGCCTTCGGCAATCAGATCCAGCCTGGCTCGCTCGCCGAATCGGATGGCCCGACTCACTCGCAGGTCGAGCGAAGCAAACTTATGCGTGATGCCCATATTGCGGCCGAGGCTCCCGTTTGCAAAGAACGGCGGAAGAATCAGCGTCCCATTCGAAGCAACGCTGGGACGATCATTCGAACTTTGCTGATCACCGTTTGTGTCAACGCCGGTAATGATATTGAAGGGGCGGCCGGAAGCCACTTCCAGAATTGGCGCGATAGTAAAGTCGGCCAGGAAGCGATTGAGTCCACTGCTTGAATCGCGCCACCCTGGGGGCGAAGTAACGATCGCGCTAAAGACATAGCGAAGCCGCTGGTCGAAAAGAGAGTCGGAGCGATCCGCGCGAGCATCAAGATTATTCTGCGGCTTTAGGAGTGTCTGCAAGTCGGAGGAGTCATCAATCGAGTGCGCCCAGGTTAAAGACGCCAGGAACTGAAAGTTATTAGCGTAGCGCCTTTTCAAATCGACATTCAGGGCGTGGTAACTGGAATTACCTTCGGAGAGTTGCGCGCTGACATCGCCGAATGGCGAGATCACACCTGGAGTGCGAAGGGTGTTGTTCGCCGCAAGCAGCGCATTAAACGTTGTCGGTGAGAGACCCGTCAAAGCCTGTACGAAGAAGTAGTTCGGCGCGTTGGGACGGAAGAAGTTCGCGGCAATCGGAGAGACGACACCCTGGCCCAAAATGTTGCGTCCCAGGATTCCGGGAATAACAACCGTGAACCCCGGAGGGCAACCGGCTCCCGGACAGGCGAGTGGCAATGAAAAGAATTGGGCGGAAGTGGGGTCTGGAGGAACACCGCCTGTAAAGCGGCGGAAATTCTCAATAAGCAGATCGTTGCGCATCAGGTTGATATCGCGCGCGTGCGGCAGGTGATGCGCACCGACAAAGATATAACTGGCCGAGACGGACATATCTTTGAAGATTTGTCGCTCAACGGTGAAGTTACCCTGATTGGCATATGCGTATTCAAACTTCTTGTCCGGGAAAATCGTGAACGGCAAAATAGTGCCAAAGCCCGGGAAAGTCTGGTCGTTGAACCGCTGGCGTCCAAACTGATATTGCGCGCTGGAGGCAGCACCGGGCGTGCAGTTGACGCCGGGGACAGCTCCGGGGAAATTGCAGATAACTACTGTTCCCTGGAAAATTTGCGCGGCATTAAGAAAGGTAGTCGGGGCCGGACTGTTGAATGTCAAAGTCGACTGTTGCTGTTGCGCCGCATCAGCAATGTCCGAGTCGAAAGCGATCGCCAAAAGCGGGTGATCGTAGAAGAGACCAAAGGCGGCACGGATGACCGTCTTGCCATCATTCTTTGGATCCCACGCGACCGCCAATCTGGGCGCCCAGTTGTTTTTGTCGCGCGGGAAGCCCTGCTGCACGCCAAGCGCATCTTGCGCTGCTAAGAGCTGGGCTTGAGAAAGCGTGATGCCGGAAAGTGGATCTCGGAACGAAGGCTCCGGTGGGATCGTCTGTGTCAGTTCATAATCGTAACGCACGCCGTAATTCAGTGTTAGGTTAGGCCTGATCTTCCATGAGTCCTGCGCGAAGAAAGCCATCGGTTGATTTTTTATTTTACTAACCGGGTCGCCGAAACCCTGCACGTATACCGATGGAATACCCAGACCGTAGGATTGCACGGGAATAAAGTTAGGCGGCGCTTGTCCGTTGGGAGCAGTTGGGAGCGTCGGCGCGAGCGTGCGCGCGGAAAACTCGCCGAAGTTGAAAAGCCCGGCAAAGTTTAGTTCGAAGACCGCGGAAGGAATTCGAACGAAGGCGAAGTCGCCACCAAATTTGAAGGTGTGATTGCCTGCAACCACACTCAAATTATCCGTCCACTCGTATCGTGTCTCCGTGCGAATCACGGGAGAAAAAAGTTCCCGGCCGATGAACGCCGCGCCGGTGATGTTAAAAGCAACAGCTTCCTTATTCTGCGACGTGAAAACTGCGCGTCGCTCGCCGAAATTGAACCTCGCTTCGTTAACCATGCTGTCCGAGAGTGTGGAGGTCAAACTCGCGACCGCTGAAAAGTCGCGCAGCTTTTGAATTCCCGTACGAGAAAAATCGTTCTGGCCCAGTGACTGGTTCTGCGATTCCACCTGAATCCCTGTAATTCGACTTGGGTTGTAACCGCCACGAAAACTGAATTGATGGTCCTTCGTAATCTGGTGATCGATGCGGATCGAATTGAAGGTCGTCCTCTCAACAATCGGAAATATCCTTTGCAGATCATTCAGGGGACGAAATGCGATTGGTAGTCCATTGGTGCCGGTAGTGCCCACTGGAACAGGGGCGCCCGTCAGAATGAAGCGGCTTCCAATTGTTTGTCCCGCCGGAATCGCTCCGCCGGCGCTGAGAAGCGGATTGGTGCCTGTCAGTCCCGTTGTGCCGCCGCTCGATGCCAGATAGGCGTAGTTAACTGCCGCGCCAATAAGCGCCGCGTTACCACTGCCCAGCAAACTATTAATATAGGAGGCTTGCGCCGGCGTAAGGTTGCGAAATGTTTGTACACCAAGCCCGGTAATGGGTATTGAAACCGAGCTGCCGAGGTTCTCGGCCACGTTGCTGGTAAAGAACCCCGACTCGTCGCGCCGGCGTTGTTCGAAAGCAAAGAAGAAAAAGGTGCGATCTCGATCCAATGGGCCGCCGATCGTCACACCATACTGAGTTCGTCTGAAATCGGGTTTGGCGATAGGGGCAAACGGATTGCGCGCCTGAAAACTCTTGTCTCTGAGAAAACCAAAAATGTTTCCGTGGAAGTCGTTGGTGCCGCTCTTGGTAACGACGTTGACGACGCCGCCGGATGATCGTCCAAACTCCGGCGCAAACGAATTCGTTACTACCTGAAACTCCTGCACAGCTTCCTGGGACACAGTTGAGCGCGATGCGTTGACGGAATTGTCCGTGTTGTCGGCGCCGTCAACCTGGACCAGGTTCGAGCGGCCGCGCTGACCACCGAAGTTCAACCCCGTGGTCGGTGCTGGTCCAATTGGCCGGCCGTTGTCCCGGCCCACGGTGGAAGTAGTCAACGCAAAGGCCAAATAATTCCTTTCATTGATTGGGAGATTGTCAATGCGTTGCTGATCCACGGTCGTGGCCACAGCGGTTTTCGATGTTTCCACCAGTTCCGCAGACGCGCCGGAAACGGTCACCACTTCGCTGACCTGTCCCACTTCCAGCGAAACGTCCAGGTCCGCGCGCTGGCCCACCGTGAGTTTCACTCCCGGCAATACCGCTTTCTTGAAATTCGGGGCTTCGACTGTTACCTCGTAGTCACCGGGAGGAAGATTGACAATGAGATAAGCGCCGTCGGCGTTAGTCGTGGTGGCTTTGCTGGTGTTGGTGGCCGGATTGCGAGCCGTCACGGTTGCTCCGCTCACTACCGCGCCGGACTGGTCGCGCACGACCCCTTGCAGGTCGGAGGCGTTGGATTGAGCCTGACCATAAGCGACGCTGGAGCCATGAAGTCCACAAACAACTGTAACGAGGAAAAGAGCCGTCAATCGAATCGAAGAGTTAAGCCACTGCGCAGAGGACGCAAACATCATCATTTCTCCTTAGCTAAGTTAGGGACTCGGCCAGCCAGGTAAGACCCGGTTTGGAACTGATAATACGGGCAACGATTCTCGGATTGTGACTGCTGCAAAATTGCCATTGTCCACGACATTTCCGGGGAGCGATCGGCCGCTCTGATTCTGAATCAACGACCTTTGAGATAGTCGCCGTGGAACACTGAGACAAGCACCGCTCCGCCTTTTTACTCCAAAAGCTCCTATCTGGCAAGCATTTATATGCTTCACACGATGGCTGGATCGATGTGCAAATTTACTCGGCGATTGGCGGGTCAGCCGCTCGAGACTCTCAGTTCGCGACTGGTGGAACGACGCGTTGCTTGTGCAAGTTTGCGCCGCAGGCGAGAACTGTTTCCTAAAAAGAGTATGGCAGCTTCGTCAAGATGAGGAACAAATGCGGCGCGTCGAAGCAAGCCCGAGACTCGCAAGCGAGACTGGAATCGGAGTGTATATTCCGCCTGGTAGTCGTTGGCCAGTGATTCGAAACTAAAGCCCTGCTGAAGAAGCGGAAGGTGCGGTGTAATTGCCTCGGCTGCAACCTGCCCGCTTTCAAGCGCCATCAGCATGCCACTACCTGTGAATGGATCGATGAACGCGGCAGCGTCGCCTACTGTTATTAATCCCCGAGCGGGCACCAGAGTCCTTCGCCCAAAACTCTCCAGGGAAACACTGAGCCAGGGCGAAAGAGCGCGCGCCTCCCCGAGTGTGTAAGCCGCGCGTGAGTTTTTCATAACGATTTCGCGCAATACGGCTTCCGGATCGGAGTCATAACGTCGCACGTCTTTAGCCGCCACTATGAAACAGAGGTTGCTGGCGCCTCCCTCGACACCACTCAATCCGCCGTATCCGCGCTCATAGAAATAGATTTCGCAGACGCCCTCTGCCACGCGAGTATTTTCAAGATGTGCCTTGAAAGCAACCAGCGGTCTTATGTTCTTTCTTCGATTCGCGCGTGGTCGATCCAGGTGGCGGGCCAAGGCCCTGGTCCTACCGGTTGCGTCGATAGTTATGAGTGCCTCGTAATCTCGCGTGACTCCTCCGCTTTTGGCGCGAATGCCACACACCTTTTTGCCATCAAGGACCAGCGTGGCATGAGCTTCTTCCGAAACTGCCACGCCCACATTTTTCGCTCGCGCGAGCAACTGGTGATCCATCTCGCTCCGGCTCAAACCAAGCGCGTTGGCGCCAGGCTTAAACCATTCGCTCGGCACCGCCAGGCTGTGACCGCGGCGCGAATAGAAGATGGTTTCAGAAAGCGAGACGCCCCCGGCGGCGCTCATCTGGTCCATAACTCCAAGGCGTTTGAAATGTGCCAGGCACTCAGGAGAGATGAATTCCCCACAGAGCTTTGCGCGCGGAAATTTCTTCTCTTCGATGAGTAGCACGCGCGCGCCCCTGCTCGCCAGCTGGATGGCGGCACTGGTGCCGGCCGGCCCGGCGCCGGCGATTGCTACGTCAAAACTATTTGAAGAAGCCAGCTTCACTTTTCCGCCTATCTTTCTTGAAGTTGTGGCTTTCGCCACAGTGGGAAGGCTCTGCCTTTCCGGCTCAACTTTAATGAATCAGGGACGCTAGGTCTCCAGCGGTCGGAGGCGTAGCCTCCATACCAAAGGGAGATCGCTCGGAAAGGCGTCGCTTTTCCGCACTGGCGGGCGGCGAAGCCGCGAGCACCAGCCGGTAAGGAAACCGACGGGTAACGCGGATGTCTCTTAATTCTGCTCGTTCTGCAAGGCGCAAAAATTCTGCGGGCGTGAAACTTCGCAGGATCGAAAGCGCGCCGTCTTCCTGAATTAGACGGTTGTGTAGAAATAACCTGCCGATAGTGGTGTAAAAGTAGTAGGCAATCGGATGTCGATGAAGATCGATTACAAAAATTCCGCGAGCCGAAACCCGGCCAAGTTCACGCAGAATCGCAATCGCGTCCTCATTCTCAAAATGATGAGTAAAGAGCGAACACATCGTGTAATCAAATTCGTCGTCTGCAAATGGCAAGCGAAACGCATCACCGCGAATGGCTCTGATTTCGGGAAAGGTTGTCGCTCGTGCCGCAATTGCTTGTGCGGATGACGCGTTTAGTTCAAGACCAGTAAGTTGCGCCCTTCGACCAGTCCTTCGCGCCCAGTCGGCAATCACCTGCAACAGCTCGCCTGAACCGGCGCCCACATCGAGCACAGAAAAGTTTCGCAAGTTTAGTTTGTCAATCTCACGCAGCAGCGATTCTCGCACCGCCCGGGCGTCGCCGAGCCAGCGGTTGACGCGCTGAAGCTCGACAATGCAGCCTTCATATTCCTCCGCCGTATAGTCACCCTTGTCGAGGTGCTCAAGCTCCAAACTACGCTGGCGAAACTGATCGAACATAACGGTTGACTACATGATATTAGATCGCGACGGGGTCTTAAACCATCCGAGATTCCACATCTGCCAGTAGCTATAAGCGACCAGATGATAATTCTCGCTGTCATGAGGTCAGTACCACCTGTCATGACACGGCACCGCTGAGTTATTACACAGTCTCGGTCCGCTTCCGGTTCTGATTTTTCGCTGTGGATTTGTCGCGGGCCTTGAAGTCTGGAATCATTACCTACATGCAGAGTACTACCACGGCGGTAGCTGAACTTTTCTTGAACCCCAAAAACGTGGGTGACGTAGCTGAACCCAGTTTCACCGGCCGGTCAGCATCGTTTCAGTGCGGCGCCACTTTGCGAATTTCCCTGCACGTCGACAAGTTGCAACGAATTACGGAAGCGAAGTTCAGGGCAGCAGGCTGTAGCGTATTAGTTGCATCAGCATCGCTGTTAATGGATCAGGTTAATGGTAAGACAACCGGCGAAGCCGCGACTCTGGGGCAACACGCGGAAGCATTGCAGGATAAACTCGGGGCCTTGCCCGCTGAACGACGCGAGTGTCCGGCGTTGGCTTGTGAAGCTCTCGTAGCGGCCATTCAAAAATATAGCGACATCGCACGCGATGAGTGGGAGGGCGACGAAGCGCTGATCTGCACCTGCTTCTGCGTTTCGGAACGAACAATTGAACGTGAGGTGCAAGAGAAAGGCTTGAAAACAATCGCCGAAGTCACTGCGGCGTGTAACGCCGGCGCCGGCTGCCGTTCATGTTACCCTTTGATTGAAGATATTCTGGATGACTGTAAACGTAGTGAATGGTCAATGATAAATGGTAAATAGAAATACCATTTAGATTCATTATGACGATTTACCATTCACCATTCACCATTCACCATTTACGATTCACCATTTACCCGCACCTATGATCTATCTAGACAACAACGCAACAACGCGCGTCGCGCCTGAAGTTTTCGAAGCGATGCGGCCTTACCTGACTGAGACCTACGGCAATCCTTCTTCAGCCCACTCGCTGGGCCGTCGCATGAAAGCGGCGGTTGAGCTGGCTCGCCGGCAAGTGGCCGAATTAATTGGCGCAGCCGACCCGGCCGAGATCGTTTTCACATCCTGTGGTTCAGAGTCGGACAACTGGGCGATCGGCGGCTTTCTGGAACAGAATCCCACGCGGCGTCATATCATCACCACCCGCGTCGAGCACGAAGCAGTACGAAATCTCTGCGAGCATTTGGCGCAAATCGGTTGCGAAGTGACCTGGCTCGAGGTCGACGGCAACGGTGCGCTCAATCTTGACGATCTGCGCCGGGCCCTGCGACGCGAAACGGGAATAGTTTCCATAATGCTCGCAAACAACGAAACCGGCGTGCTCTTTCCGATTGATGAAATCGGAAAGATTGTCCGTGAACACTCGGACGCCGTTTTTCACGTCGATGGTGTACAGGCTGTCGGCAAGATTCCTATTAATCTAAAGGCGCTCGACGTAGATCTGTTCGCTCTATCAGGTCACAAGCTCCATGCGCCGCAGGGCGTGGGCGCGCTCTATATTCGCAGCGGCGTTAAGTTGCCGCCATTTATTATTGGTGGCGGTCAAGAGAGTGGCCGTCGCGCCGGGACCTCTGCCGTTCCCAACATTGTCGGGCTGGGTGCTGCCTGCGAATTAGCAAGCACCTTCAACGAGCACGAACGGATCGAGACCCTGCGCAACAAATTGGAAGACGAAATACTGAAGCGGATTCCCAACGCGCGACTCAATGGACCATCTGATCGCGCGAAGCGTTTGCCCAATACCGCGAATATTTCGTTTGAGTATGTTGAAGGGGAAAATATCCTCGTCCATCTCGATAATGCCGGCATCTGCGTTTCCACGGGCTCGGCTTGCCACTCAACTACCAAAGAGTCTTCAGCAACTTTACGCGCGATGAATGTGCCGTATACGGCAGCACAGGGTTCTATCCGGTTCTCACTTGGCCGCTACAACACGGAAGCTGAGATTGATCAAACGCTGAAAGTTCTGCCTGGGATCATCGGCAAACTTGTCGAAATGTCGCCTTACGAAAAGCAACTCAAAGCGCTCTCCATGCGCCAGTCGGTAGTGGGTACTATGATGTCCGATAAGCTTTTTTAGCTTGTCGCCGAGTCACGACAAACTAAAGTTTATCGGACACTTTCAACGAAACCGATCCACTACGCGGCAGTGATGGTGATCGACAGACGCAATGAGCAGTACAGTCCTTTATTCCACTCTTGAGTCTTGACAAACAGCGGGCGCAAGCCCGCCTTCCTGACCATGAGCTGACCACTGTCGATTCTGATCTTCATTGCTTGAAAGGCTTTCATGCTGAGATTAGTGCGGCTGGATCCGAAGTCTCAGGGTCAGGAAGGTGGGCTTGCCCCCGCTTGTTAACCATCGGCACCAAATATGCATTCCCGCTTTAGTCGTCTCCGCTTTACTGGTAGAATTTAGAGTTGTTTCCGCTAATCACTACGATCGATTTTGGGAGTAACTAACTATGTCAGGTGAGCAGTCATCCGCCAGTCAACCAACCGTCGCAATCGCGCAGACGGCAGCGTCTAACAAGGCGCGCCAGGATAGTGTAAGCTCGATGGAGACTGACGACTACGTTTGCATTGCGCCCTCCACTCCGCTCTCCCAGGCAATGGAGGCAATGAAACAGGACGAAGGGGGATGTGCGATTGTTTGCGCAGAAGATGGGTCGGTAGTGGGTATTTTTACGGAACGAGATCTCCTAACTAAGATAGTCGGCCAGGAGACCGACCTTAATGCGCCAGTAAGCAAGTGGATGTCGCCAGTGGTTGCGACTTTGACACATGACGCAACGATCGGTGACGCCGTAAGCATCATGAATGACAAGGGTTATCGAAATGTTCCGCTTGTCAAAAACGGCAAACTAGTCGGTTCTATCTCGGTTTTCGACATCATCGGCTATCTGGCGGAAAGCTATCCGAAAACTACGATGAATCTGCCGCCAAACCCTGATCAGGTAATGAATAGCACCGACGGGGGGTGAAACATTTTCGATTTCCGATTTCCAATTGCCGCTTTCAGAACATATCGTCAAGTGAGCAGAAATCGGCAATTGGCAATGGGCAATCGGCAATCCTGATCAAAGAAGGCACAATCAAATACACATGAGCACTCTTATCGAACCACCGGTAGAACAAACGGAAAAGAACCTAGAGGAAGTGGAAACCGTGACCATCCGCTTTGCCGGCGACTCCGGCGACGGCATGCAGTTAACGGGAACGCAGTTTACGAATACCTCCGCGGTTGTCGGCAACGATATCTCAACGCTGCCCGACTTCCCGGCTGAGATTCGCGCGCCCGCCGGAAGCTTGCCCGGCGTCAGCGGTTTTCAGTTGAACTTTTCCAGTCAGGACATTAAAACGCCCGGCGATCAGCCAAGTGTTTTAGTGGCCATGAATCCTGCAGCATTGAAGGTCAATCTTGCGGACCTCGAAGAGGGTGGCACGCTCATCATTAATACCGATGGGTTCACGCCGGAGAATTTGAAGTACGCAAACTATGCCTCAAACCCGCTTGAGGATGGCTCGCTCGCCGGCTATCGCGTACACAAGCTGCCGGTCACCACCCTCAACATGAATGCGCTGAAGGGCAACGTTGAGTTGTCGCGCAAGGAGATCGATCGCTGCAAAAACTTTTTCGCGCTCGGCGTGCTCTACTGGCTCTACGATCGGCCATTGGAAAACACGCTTGCCTGGATCACAAGCAAGTTTGGCAAGAACCCCGAGCTAGCCAAGGCAAACGAAATTGCCTTGAGAACCGGCTATAACTTCGCCGACACGACGGAGCTATTCACTACCCATTACACAGTCAAGAAGGCGCAGATCGCCCCGGGCAAATACCGGAAGATCACCGGTAACGAGGCGACCGCGCTCGGATTTGTTGCTGCTTCACAACTTGCCGGCAGGCCGCTGTTCTACGGATCGTATCCAATCACCCCGGCGTCTGACATTCTGCATGAGCTGGCACGCCACAAAAGTTTTGGTGTGAAGACCTTTCAGGCCGAAGACGAGATCGCTGCCGTTTGCTCGGCCATTGGCGCGAGCTTCGCTGGCCAGATTGGATTGACTGGCACGTCGGGTCCGGGCGTGGCGCTCAAGCAGGAAGCGATCGGGTTGGCGGTGATGACTGAGCTGCCGCTGGTAATAATCAATGTGCAGCGTGGCGGGCCATCGACAGGTTTGCCCACAAAGACTGAACAGGCGGATCTGTTCCAGGCTGTCTGGGGAAGAAACGGTGAATGTCCAGCTATCGTCGTCGCCCCTGCAACCCCTGCCGATTGTTTCAACATGGCCATCGAGTCCGTGCGTCTGGCGTTTAAGTACATGACTCCGGTGTTCTATTTGTCAGACGGCTATCTGGCAAACGGCGCCGAACCCTGGGCCATTCCCGAAATTGATCAACTGCCGAAGATTGCCGTGAACTTTGCTACCGACCCGGCGGGCTTCATGCCGTATTCGCGCGATCCGGAAACGCTGGCGCGCCCCTACGCGATCCCCGGCACGCCGGGACTCGAGCATCGCATCGGCGGCATCGAGAAACAGCACATCACTGGCAACGTCAACTACGATCCGGAGAACCACCATCTGATGGTGCGTCTGCGACAAGAGAAAGTCGATCGGGCCGCGAATGATATTCCGCTTATTGAAGTGTTCGGTGAACAAACCGGCAAGGTCCTGGTGCTTGGTTGGGGCTCGACCTACGGCTCGATCAGCACCGCAGTCGAGAAACTTCAGAGCGAAGGCAAGAGCGTTTCGTCGGCACACCTTCGTTACCTGAACCCTTTCCCCAAGAACCTCGGCGAGGTGCTGGCCGGCTTCGAAACTGTGATCATTCCCGAGATGAACCTGGGCCAGCTTTGCACGATGGTGCGCGCGAAGTATCTGGTTGATGCGATTGCGTTCTCGAAAGTTAAGGGGCGGCCTTTCCAGATTCGCGAGATCGTTCGGAAGGTAGAAGAGTATTTGTAATTGTTCGATGAACTTTAGTTTGTCGGACATGGGCGGTGATGATGTTTGCTGTTATCAAACGCTTTCTCGGCGGATTATTTGGCCGTAAACGAATTGAGCCACCGCCACAGCCACCACACGATCCTTATGCCTATAGCACAGCATCGCGTAAACGAGGCCCCTATGATCGCAGTGGCGCAGTCGCCGTGCTCGAGCCAAATGAAGATGAGGCCGCGGCAAGTAACTATTTTGGACCGGTGGACAAGTATTCTTAGTTAGAAAACGCGGCTCCCTCCGCGTGAGAGAATTGAAAGATGAGCACTGAATTACAACTCATGACCGCTGATGAGCTGCTGGCGTTACCGCGTGGCCAGTTTCGCTATGAACTCATTAACGGAGAGTTAAAGAAAATGTCGCCGGCCGGACATCGTCATGGAAGAATAATAATTCGCCTCGCCGCACCCCTTGCCCAATACGTGCGAAAGAATCGCCTGGGTGAGGTATACGCGGCTGAAACCGGTTTCAAGCTAACTTCTAATCCCGACACAGTTCGCGCGCCGGATATTGCTTTCATTCGCAAAGAACGCGTAGATGAAATCGGAGACACGACCGGTTACTGGCCGGGAGCACCAAATCTCGCCGTGGAAGTTTTAAGTCCCGCTGACCGGGTTTCTGAAGTCGAGGAGAAGGTGGCAGAGTGGCTGGCGGCAGGATCGGAACAGGTTTGGGTCATAAGTCCGAAAATGCATACCGTCACCATTTATCGCTCGCGCATCGACATCGTGACTCTTACCGACAAAGACGCGCTTGACGGTGGTGACATTGTTCCTGGTTTTCAGATCTCAGTTGCGGAAATCTTTTCAGAATAGATAACAGGTCCAAGGAGCAATAATGAGTACTAGTGGAAATGGTCAGAGTGGAAACGGCAATGGCAACAAGCCCATCGTCGAAGCTTTCTCGGCCGACAGCGAAGTCGGCTCCGCGGTTTCGGGGAAAATTGCGCCGCCTCCGGGTCAATTGAAAAAGGCTGACTTCGTTTCAGATCAGGAAGTGCGTTGGTGTCCTGGCTGCGGCGACTATGCAATTCTCAACAACGTGCAGAAGGTAATGCCCGAGCTCGGCATTCCGCGCGAGAAGATTGTTTTCGTTTCCGGCATCGGCTGCTCGTCGCGTTTTCCTTACTACATGAACACTTATGGATTTCACTCGATTCATGGACGCGCGCCTGCGATTGCGACCGGCATCAAGTGTGCGAATCCGGAGCTGAGCGTCTGGGTAATCACCGGCGACGGCGACGCGCTCTCGATTGGCGGCAACCACTTCATGCATGCGATTCGCCGCAATCTCGATGTCAATTACATACTCTTCAATAACCGTATTTATGGTTTGACTAAAGGCCAGTACAGCCCGACCTCGGAGTTTGGCAAGAAAACGAAATCCACGCCGGTGGGAACGATCGACTATCCGATCAATCCTCTTTCGCTGGCCATCGCCAGCGAGTCGACCTTCGTGGCGCGCTCAATCGATATCGACGTCAAACATCTTGGCAGCGTGGTTGAAGCTGCAGCCAAACACAAGGGCATTTCGTTTATCGAGGTCTATCAAAACTGCAATATCTTCAACGACCACGCTTTCGATTCATTCGCCGAACGAAGTGTACGCACAGATCGCGTCCTTTATCTCGAGCATGGCAAACCAATGATCTTCGGTAAGGATCGGAACAAGGGGATTCGCATGAACGGCGCGCATCCGGAGGTGGTGATTATCGGCGAGAACGGAATCACCGAAAACGATCTGCTGGTGCATGACATCTATCTGAAGGATCCATCGGTCGCTTTCATGCTCGCGCGCATGGAGCATCCCGACTTCCCACAGCCGGTAGGAATCTTCCGCGCGGTCGAGCGTCCAACCTACGAGGAGATGATGGTGGGCCAGATAGATGCCGCCATTGCAAAGTCAGGCCCCGGCAGTCTGGAAAAACTCATCAACAGTGGCGACACCTGGACGGTGGAAGGATGAGGGATTAGGAATCAAGGATGAAGGATGAGGGATGAAGGCGGATACCCACTTTTTTTGCTTTTCCGCCTTCATCCTTCCGCCTTCAGCCTTCATCCTTCCGCCTTCAGCCTTAATCATTAACGGAGTGTAGCGACGAATGAATTGTCCTTCCTGTGGTCACGAAAACATCGACGGCATTGACCGTTGCGAGAATTGCCTCGCGCCTTTTCGACAGCTCGACATTCCCAGTGCGGATGCGTCTGAGGGGTTGGCGCGTTCAGTGATGGAAGACAATTTGAATCAACTTGATCGGGAGGACCCGATCTGTGTCGCGCCTGATCTTCCGGCACTCGAAGTCACGCGGCTAATGAAAAATTCCAACTCCGGTTGCGCCCTCGTCGTCGACGGCAAAAAACTGGTCGGGATTTTCACCGAGCATGATGTGCTGATGATGATGACTGACAGCCCAACAAAAGCAGGTTTGTCGAACGCGGGAGACATTGCCGTTAAAGACTTGATGAGCCCTAATCCCGAAACGCTTGATGAAGACGATTCTGTCGCCGAGGCCCTCAAAAAGATGTCACTCGGCCGCTATCGCCACATTCCCTTCAAGCGGTCCGACGGCACCTATGCCGTCGCCTCAATCAAATCCGTCCTCAAATACATTGCTCAGGAAGATTGGTAGTCGAACCCGATCAGCAACTCGCGGTTGAATGGTAATGCAAACTGTTAGTTTGCGTTTGAAGCGTCAGATCTCAACCGAGTGGCACCGGACAGGTCGCAAACTAACAGTTTGGCTTACATTCGGGAAGTTTTCCACGGCGCTCTCAAGATAGATCGCTACTTCGTCTGATGCCACTGCTGTTCCTGTAGCGTCGGTGGCTGTTTCCTGGGACTTCCGCACGCAAGTCTCTTCCAATTCCCTCGTTCATCTAACGGCACGACGGGCAACTCCCAATGGTGACCAGCAGGTCTAACAACCGCAACGTCACCCCGGGAGTCAGGTGCAGGTAGTTTAAAGTTCAAGCCTTAGCTTGTGTGTTTGCAAAGTCAGCAACCTAAAAGGTTGAACTCTAAACTATTTGGACCTTCCCTCGCTTAGTCCAGCCGT
>JBKOZZ010000078.1:0-40302 GCA_046726155.1 Acidobacteriota bacterium | reverse complement strand
TGTTTTGGCAGCGTTTGCCTGGTTGGTTCGAGGCAAGTCGCTAATTCTTATTTGCGAGAAAGGTCTTCAACTCCAAATTCCGTCCATCGGTCGTCACCGTTATTGTTCCACTTGTTCCAGTAGTCAAAAGTTGCGCGCCGCTCGCCTTCCATCTCTCAACTACGCCCTTGTTCGGGTGGCCAAAGATTGAAGTTTGACCAACGGAGATTATCGCGAAGGATGGTTGGGCGGCAGCGATAAAGCTTTCAATGGAGGAAGTCTTGCTGCCGTGATGTGCAACTTTAACAACATCGGCTTGTACATTCTGTTGACTGTCTAAAATCGCTTTCTCGCCTAACATTTCGATGTCGCCGGTAAGCAGCAGCGCTCGATTACCCATTTGCAAGCGAAGCACAATCGAATCGTTGTTCCGGGAAGCAGCGTTTGGATTGACTGAAGCTAGCGGCCACAAAACGGTCGCCTTCACTTCTCCAAAACGCAATACATCTCCAGCGCCAATGAGGCGAAGTGGAATGTGTTCAGCGATTAGGGTTTCTGAAAATCTCTCGTATTCGCGATCCTCAGCGGGAGTTCGCGCGACCAGTGCGCCCCGCACCTCGAAATTCCGAGCCACATCGTTCAATCCATCGATGTGGTCGGCGTCAGCATGTGTCGCCAAAAGGTAGTCTATGTGATCCAGGCCTCGCCACCAGAGGTACTCCGAAACCACTGCCTCGCCAATACTCCGAGATTCAGGCTCCAACGTCTCCTCGCCCTCAGGCTCATTCTCGCCAGCCAAACTTTCCCTGTGGAATGGACCGGGCCGTCCACCGCCATCAATAAGCAGTGTTGTGTTATCCGGAAAAGTCACTAGTGCTGAATCACCCTGTCCGACGTCCAGAAAATCTATGCGCAGTTTTCCCTGCGGCCAGCCCGCGCTCCATGGATGAAAGACAATAAAGGTTATAGCTAACAGTTGTCCAAACACAGCCGAGCTTTTGAAATACCGTTTGCTTTCTGTCGTTGCCCCGGGGAGATCCAGCGGCTTCCAACTGGATAGCGAGACCGCCAACATCGTGAGCGGCAGGTAATACAAAACATAGATTACGCCGGACCAGCCTGTGTATTCGGGCAGACGAATCGACGCTGCGTGGACTCTTGTAAATGGGTCAACGCTGTGAACCATCATCCAATTCAACGTATTCGCAATGTTGATTAAAGGCGCAGCGAGGGTGTTGCTGACCTGGGCTACGACGATCGCGATACCTGCCGTAATAGCGAAGGCCGCCATCATGAGACTGACGCCGATGTTGAGCAGGAACGAAGCCAATGAGAGTCGATGAAAGTAAACTACCAGGAAAGGAAACATCACCATTTGCACACAGGCAGAAACGAGAATTGCCGCAAAGGCGTAACGCACCAGGCGCTGGATATGCAGGCGTTCCAGTCTGTCTGCCAGCGGCACTTTAAGAAGTTTATAACTGTAGTTCATTCGCCGGAGTTCGCGCTGGGCTTCCTGTTCACTCCAGTAGAGGCTCTCACAAAACTCGCGCAGCCAGGGTGCGCACACCGGCGGGTATGGTGTTCCGCGCGTCGGCCTCCATGAGCCAACCGCCGACATTTTTTCGAGCAGTGGCCAGGCGAACATGACGATAGCCAACACCGATAAAAACGTCAGTTGAAACGAAGGATCTAGCAGATCGTTCGGTCGAAACGTCAGCAACACAAGCGCCGCCCCGCCGAGTGCGTTGAGTGAAGAGGCACGACGCGAAACGAGAGGCCCCAACAAGACGAAGGTAAACATCAAAGCAGCTCGGACGACGGACGACTCGGCGCCGACAGCAAGCGAGTAGGACCATAGCACGGTGACTGAGACCAGAAATTGCAGTGTCCTGTTTTTAGTAAATCGTCTCGCGATCAGGAAGACCAGGCCGCCGAGAAAAGTGATATGCAATCCGCTGATGACAAGCACGTGAAAGGTGCCACCCTCGCGAAACCTTTCTGAGCTTGAGCGCGAGAGTTTATAGCGGTTCCCTAACAACGCCGCATCAAGTACCCCCGCCGCGTCCTTTGTGAATCGCGAGTCGATCTCCGCTTGCAACTTGCGCCGCCATTCGTAAAGCCACGCCAGCGGCACGAAGACACGTTCGTTCTCCAAACGCTCGATTAGCAACGGGCTCTTTACAAACCCTGTCGCGGCGTAGCCTTTCCGGTCAAGATACTCCGTGAAAGAGGAGACGCCCGGATTGCGGAAACTATCGGCGCGCTCAAGCATCGTCATCACGCGGATGCGCGCGCCATAGCGAAGGTCAAGTTGATCGTATTCTTGTTGAATTGAGGTTGTTGAAACAGGAGCAAACAGCAAGACCTCACCCGACACGTTGCGGTCCGCCTGGTTCAACGTGACTTTTTGAACTCTCAGGAACAGGTACAAGCGCTCAGAACCAACTTCCGGATCCCGTTCCAACACTCCGGTGAGTTCGACGGGCTGGCCCACTACTATCGTTCCTTCAGTGATCAAACGCCTCAGTTGATTAGCCGGAATGGCTTTCCTTTCGATGGCTGCCAATGACGAACCAAGCAACAGCATGGCGACTGTCACAAATACCGTGGCAAGTCTCATCCGCTTCCACCACAGCAGAGCCATCAAAGCAAGGATTGTTGCGAGGGCAGCTATTAAGCTGAGAAGAATAAGTGGAGTTGCTAACCAGACGGCGCTGAGAATTCCCAACGCAAAAGCTGCCGCAAGCTGCGCCAACGGATGAGCAGTGAAAGCTTCACCTTTGGACTTTTCCGCATGCGGACGCACGTCGGCACTATTCTGCATTTATGTGATCTAGAACGCAGCGGAGGGTGTTTAGCGGTTTACAGTAGCCAGGCGACTAAGGTTGACTAGCCTTAGTCAAGTTAACGTGTTTGTATTCCACAGCGGAGCACGGTTTCGATGCGATATGTTTGCAGGGAAACCTATCAAATGCAACGACAGAATATCTTCCTGGGTAGCGAGTCAGTTTGATGTCCGATAAGCTTTATTAGCTTGTCGCTGAGTCACGACAAACTAAAGTTTATCGGACCCTTTCAACGAAACTGACCCACTACGTCTTCCCGACGTAAATAGGAAGATGGCGGCATGCTATCGCTCATGGCTGCGCAAGCACACAGGTAGGTTGAAGCTTCACACCGGAGAAGTATCGCTTCCACTCGTCGAGAGTCAGATCACGTCGACGTAAGCGTGAGCAGGCTGCGTCCACCATGTCGGGGGCCTTCAGCGGCCAGAGTGTGACCATGTGATCTTCAGCGGTCACCAGCCATCGACTGTCGGGCGTAAAGGTTAAATCAGTCACGGTTACGCTTGTGTTTTGCATGAGTTGGGCAACCTGACGAACGATATTCCCCTCCTTGAAGTTTAATATCAGTCCTTTGTTTGCATTCTCTGCCACCCAACGGCCATCGTAACTTGCGTCCGAACTCCTTTCTGTTTTGAGCGATTCCTTCCAGTTGCGTGCCTCTGCCAGCAAAGCTTTCCGCCCGTCTCCTCTCACGTCCGAGCACACAACCTCTCTCACGTCATCGCTCGATTGCGATCCGTTTGCAGACAGCAAGGGCTTACCCTTATCTGTTCTGCAGGTTACAGGGAGGCCGCTTGTTGTGTCCCATACATACATTTCCTCTCGAAAGTCCCCTTTATGATGCATTCGATATTGCTCTCTAGTCCGAACAGCCAACCAACGACCATCCGGGCTAAAGGCTACTCCCTGGATAGGGTCGCTGTGCTTCATGACGTAAAACTCCCGCCATGAACTGACCTCGAATAGCCGTAGAATAGAGTTAGGCTCGATCGTTATCAACCACCGACTATCGGGACTGAAACCAATCCTTGATACTCCGCGGGCATGTGCAATCTCTTTCTGGAGCATCCAGTGGGTTGTATCAAACACCTCGACCTTACCTTCACGCAACGTTGCGAGCCACCGATTATCGGAACTGAAAACTGCACTGGAGACATCACCGGCACCTCCGAGCGTGGCGGCGGGCGACCAGTTGGTTGTTTGAAAAACTCGAGCACCATCTGCGCTTGCCGTCACTAGCCATTGCCCATCGGGACTAACGTTTAAAGAATGCACCGGGCCAGTATGGTTTAGACGAGTTGTATCACTCCCGTATTGGGCTTTAAAGAAGCCCACACCGCCGGCGGCAGTCGCAAGCAATTGTCCGTCCGGGCTAAAGGCAATGGCATTGATCCCCTTGCTGCCCAGACCTATCCGTGACGTTTCAAGTCCGGTCTTCACCTCCAGGATATGCGCAATATTCGAAAACTCTCCTGTTGATAAGAAAGACTGTTGGGAGGTGGCAATGTAAGACTCGTCCGGGCTGAACACTAAAGGTGATTGCCCATTGCTGAGGCTTTTAATCTGTTGTTCCGGAGTTAGCTTTGATAATTCTACGGTGTTGCCATCGTTTCCGGTGGATACATACCATAGATCAACTACGCCGTAGCTATCATCGGATGCCAGGTATTGTCCCTTTGGACTAAAGGCGACGGTGTAAATTGTAGCTCCGGCAGACGCCAGAGCTACTGGTTTGAGCAGGGTAGTATCACCGCCTTTAAAAGTTGTGACATCCCACATTGCCAGTTTGCCTGCCCTGATACCGGTAGCGAGCCATCGGCTATCAGGGCTGAAGGCGACACACATCACGAACTCTTCGGAACTTGGCTGTGCTACGACTGACCAGTCTGTGACGCGAAGGACCTGCGCCTGTGGATTTCTATTTGCCATTGCTACATAGCGTCCGTCAGGACTGAAAGCAATAGACTCAGCAGCAAAGTTATCCAGTGATTTTGTTGGCTTGAATGTCTTCAGATCCCAAACTCTGAGTTCGCTGGTACTCGCAGCAGCTACCCAATTCCCATCATCGCCGAAGGCAATAACTTTGACTGCCGTCTTAAGTTGAGAAGGCAGCTTAACTGGTTCGCCTGTGTTACTAGTTCGAAACAGGGTGATAGCACCCTCACTAGTGCCGTGAGCGAAGAAACGCCCATCGGGACTGTAGGCAATCGATGATACGTTGTCCTGCTGCTCTGCAAACTTTACCTCGGCCGCATGGGGCAACAACTCCATGCCCCTCGCCCACCCAATATAGCCGTCAGGGGTTAAAGCTCTTTTGAGTGACTCGACCGACAGCAGAACGCTCCGATCCAGGTCGTCACCTTTATCGATGTCAATATCAGCCTGCACGGCAATTTGCTCTGCACGGACATACTGCGTCCGCTCCTCCGCTCGGGCCTGCTCCGTCTTAGCCTTCTCGGCATTAACCAGCGCTATCCTCTCTTGCTCTTTGGCATCTTTGGCTGCGGCCACGGCGGCTATCTCGGCAGTTGTTGCTTTTTCGCGATCCCTCTTAGCGTTCGCTTTCTCCAACTCTGCTGTCTTCGTAGCTTCAACGGCTATTCTTTTCTCCTCTGCTGCTTTTGCTGAGGCTATCTTCGCCTCAGCAGAGGCTGTTTTCGCTTCGGCTGAGGCGCGGGTCGCAGCATTTACCTGTTGGCGAATCAGGAAGATTGAAGCCGCGACCACCACGACGAAGAGAATTATCGTGGAGAGCACTTGCGCCCTTACACGCGAGTTTCGCCTCGTGTACTTGAATAACTTATCGATACTGTCGGCGACGGTGGGCGACGGCACACCTTTGGCGAGAGCAGCCTTGATCTCATCTATCCAGACAATGTCTCGCTCCTTAATTACGCTCCATGGAGTTTCAGCCAGTGTTCCTTCAATATCAATCGGGATAATCGCACGGCCGGTGTTGGCAAACTCACCCACCTCCAACTCAACGTAGCGCGACTTGACCGCCCTTTCAGTACCCACAACGACCAGCGTGGCGCTCTTTCTGATCGCCCGCTTGAGCGTATTGTTAAGCGAGTTTCCAGGGGGAAGCTCGTCGAAGTCCAGGAAGCATGAAAAGTCCAGTTGTTTTAGTTGATCTCTTAGTTTGATCGCATAGTCTTTTCCATCCCCGCGCGCGTACGAGATGAAAATGTCGTATCTGAATAGGAGTCGAAATAGAGATTTGAAGAGAGAATCGGACAGCGACGTTAATTTAAGCCCAGGCCACATGTCGGCACCTCCAACTCTTACGTAAGGTCTCGCCGCCAACTCCAGCATTGCCTCGATCTACAACCGTAGTTTTGCAAGTGTGTGAATGAGGTTGGCGAAAGTGAAAACTTGTTAAGGAAAACGAGGCTGCAACCCGCAAGATAAGCTTGTGGGTTGCTACTGTCAATCGCGGACGAATGCAGCAGCACTCTTCTTATTCAGAAGGGGGATGGTCGCAGGTCAAACGAGTCACAGTCTCAACGTGATGAGTCTGTGGGAACATGTCAAATGCGGCGACGGAGTCAAGAATGTATCCGGCGGCAATTAGCTTTTTTAGATCGCGGGCAAGGGTGGCCGGGTCGCAGGAAACGTACGAGATTTTCGCTGGACGCAACGTGAGTATGCCCGCGATGTCTTGGTTCTCGCAGCCTGTGCGCGGTGGGTCTAACAGCAGAAAATCAACCGGCCCATGTGAGCCGGCGTGCTGATTCAACCAGTCGCCGACGCGCGCTGTAACAACCTTGGCATTCAGCAGATTGGCAGCTTCGATATTGCGCCGCGCAAACTCCGTAGCTTTTGGATGTGCTTCGACACCCGTGACTCGTTCAAACCGCCGTGCCAGGGGAAGTGTGAATAGCCCAACACCACAATAGAGATCAACCGCAGTTTGTCCATTTGCATTACCCAGTGATTCGGTTAGCAATGGCTCGAGCAGTTCATGGTTCACTTGAAAGAAAGCATCCGCACTAAAGTAATAGGTTTCATTTCCGATGTGGCGGCTTACAATGCTTGTTTTGAAACCGGCGAAAGGCGGAACAACTGACATGCCTTCATCGCCGGTGACCGCGTCAATATCCTTGAGTTGCAACTTGTCACTATCGGCGAGAATCTCTTGTCGCACCTTTTCTAGTGCTTCCTGTAGCTCAGGAACCAGGACAGCGCAATATTCCACATCACAAACTCGCTTTGAGCCACGTTCAAAATAGCCTATGAGTTTGGCGACAGAATCAACTTGCCAGTTGGCGCGAGCGCGGTAATGCCATTGGCTCGGTGAAGCGCTTATAGGAATTTCCAGGGGAGTTTCAATCTTCCCGATGCGACGCAAACAATCGCGAACGATTTCAACTTTGGTATCCAGCTGCGCCTCGTACGTCAGCTGTTGAAAATCGCAGCCGCCGCAGCGGCCGAAATAAGGGCATGGCGGTTCTACGCGAACCGGTGAAGGTTTGAGAACTTCCTGAATCGAAGCGAAGCTAATCTTCCCCTGAACCCGATCGATTCTTGTGCGAAGAATATCGCCAGGCGCGGCAAGTGAAACGAATACCGTCAAGCCTTCGGTGTGCGCCAGGCCTACGCCGCCCGGCAGAACCCGCTCGATCTCCACTTCGAGAGTTTTCTCTCCCCCTTTTTCGTTAACCGGTTTCATATTGATCGAAAGAAATTTTGGCCGCGGATGCACGCAGATGTTCATGGATCAGGTGAAAGACAAACGTGAAAATAAAAACTGTTGTTTTCCTCCCTGTCCTGATCCGCGCTTATCTGCGTGTAGCCGCGGCAAAATCTTTCTTAAGCGGGGGCGCGCCATTGTTGAGGCGGAGGCGGAGGGGCGTAATCTGGAGCTACGCTTTCAAGCTCAAATCGGACTCCACCCACGACTCCAGCAGCGAGATTGTAGACCAGCGATCCGATGGCTCCGAAAATGAAACCCAGAATTCCGTAGAAGACTGGGATCACCACCATTATTACGAGACCGCCAATTACTGACCCGATGCCTCCCATTGCCTGCCCTTCACTTTGAGGCATCATCGAGGCCATGGCCGCGCCAAACAGCATGAAGAAGAGCCCGTAAATCACTCCAATAATCACCCCGATCACAAACATCAGCAGCCCCTGCATCTTGGCCACTGAAAAAACACCAAAGCGCCTAATAGTCATTTCAGCCATTAATGTATTCTCCTTTGGGTTTGGGTTTGCAGTGCGCCGGTAGATTGGAGCTTGCCAACGCACTCCAAGGGTTAAAGGTAAAACAAGCTCAGACGCGGCACGCCAAACTGCTCGCGCAGGCGTTTCAGCAGAAGGTTATCAAATGTCTGTTGGTAGACGGCGGATTCCATGTGTTTGCGATAAGGCTTCAACTGTTCTTTTACTTCAACCTCTATCGCTGTGATTTGTTCAGAGTTTGCCACCAAACGTATCGCATCGCTCAACATTCTTTCCAGGCCTGAAAGCGACTGCTCCAGCTTCTGGGCATCGGGAGCGGCGGCTGCCGCAAAGTCATGCTCCAGTTCTGAAAGCAGAACCACTGCTCTCTCAAGCGCATCCGAGAGGTCGTCCTCGCTTACCATCTTACGAACGGTGCCAACCTCTAATAGACTGGATTGACCTCGTTGTAGATGTTCAAGAATAGCCCTCCTAGAAAACGGCAGGCCCTCACTCTTGCCAGTCCGCTGCACGCCATTCTCGGTATCTTCATTCGGTTGGTCGCTCGCGCCCACGCGCGATTCGCGCCACTCAGCGAATTGAGCCTCTACCTCTTCCTGGCAATAAAGCAAACTCTTAACCGAACGTTTGCGCGGCTTAGCCTCCCATGAATCGAAAGCCTTTTCAATACCGCGCAAAGCGACGTGCAGCGGAACATTCATCTCTTTCCAACTCTCGATCAGCGCCCAGTCCAGCGGACTGAGCAGCAGATGCCTGGCGCGCCGTCGAATAAAAGCGTCTTCAATTTCGGTAAAGTAGTTGAAGTAGTTCAATTGAGTATGTCCAAACCCAAATGTCCAATGTCTAACGTCACCCGTCTAAAGAACAAAAACTTGAATTCAGGATTTTGGAATTTGGACCCTGGACTTTGGACTACTGGTCCGCTCGTAAACCAATCGTAAACCCTCGAGCGTTAGCGTGTCGTCAACCAGCTCGATAAATTCTGAACCAGTGGCGATCAACGAAGCGAGTCCACCTGTAGCGATTATTCTGGGAGCGCGCGGTAGACTGCCGATCTCTCCAATCATTTTCCGCAACACTCCATCTACCAAACCGACAAAGCCGTAGTAGAGGCCCGACTGCATCGCAGTAATCGTTGACGATCCGATTATCTTTTGCGGACGCCTGATGTCCACTCGAGGCAACTTTGCGGTTCGCTCAAACAGTGCATCAGACGAAATCATGATGCCGGGAGTAATTACGCCGCCAACATATTGCCCTTCGCGGTTAATCACATTGAAAGTTGTGGCAGTGCCAAAATCAACAACTATGCATGGCGCACCATACTTCTCAATTGCCGCCACGGCGTCCACGATTCTGTCCGCGCCCACATCCGACGCGGGCTCGTAAAGAATGGTGAGTCCGGTATCTGTGCTATGGTCCACAAAGAGCGGGGTCAGATGGAAATACGTCTCCGCCATTGTTTTCAGCGTATAGTTTAACGGCGGTACGACCGAAGCGATCGCGATCGCGTTGATAGTCTTAAAATCGAGGTTGGCCAACTCAAACAAGTTGCGGGCATGCACGCCATACTCATCCACGGTGCGTGAGCGCGCGGTGGTCAACCGCCAGTGGGCCACGAGTTCTACCCCGTTAAAAACGCCTAGCGAAGTGTTTGTGTTTCCCGCGTCAATAACTAGCAGCATAATCGAGTTCTGGTTTGGCTTGGGCAGTCAGTACTGCTTCAATGGCATCCGCGGCCGCGCCTGCGCCGTTTTCATTTTGCACCTGGTGGCCGACTTCCGCCGCCTTAGTTAAATAATCCTGGCTCCCCAGTAATGCTTCCAGCTCCCTTGTAGCGTTCCGCGCATTGTAACGCGGGCGCGCAATCAAACGCCCGCAACCGAGCCGCACAACACGCGCCGCGTTGTCGAATTGATCGTGTGCGTGAGGCACAACCAGGACTGGCCGGCCGGAGCGCAGCCCTTGTCCAGTTGTCCCGACACCGCCCTGATGAACGATCGCTCGCGCCCGAGGCAACAGCTGGCTAAAAGGAGCATACTCAAAAGCAGCGACACCTCTCGGGAGATCTTCACGGGGCCGGTTGCGCTCGTGACCAATCAAAAGCAACGCTCTTTGGCCCAGCGCCTGGGCAGCCTTAATGGAATCGCGATAAAACTCTTTCGCCACCCAGAACGCGGAAGAGCCGAGCGTGAAAACAAGCGGCGGCGGTCCATCATCAAGGAAGTTTTTTAGCTCCTGCTTCATTTCGGTCTCACCAAAATAATCTCGACTATCGTAAAACGGGAAGCCTGTGACCCGCGTGTTTGGCGGCCAGTCTGGCTGCGGTTTGGCCAGCACAGATGAAAACAACGCCAGCACGAGCGCCGGCGAGTGTTGGCCGGCGAGCAATGGTTGCGCGCCGCGTGGCAATCCCAACTCCGCGCGTAGACGGTAGACCGGCTCCATGAGCTTTTCCAGTTTGTACGATGCAATGCGATATAGCAGGCGGCTTAGCGCAATGCTTCGGCGTTGAAGATGATAAAGCGCGGGCATTTGTGCCAGGACTGGCGGATCGTACGCTGAGAAAAACGAAATCGGCGCCAGCACACTCGAAACCCACGGCAAACTGCGCTTCTGAGCGACGATGGGACCAACCAGCGGAAGCGGATGCGTCAACAGCAAATCCGCATCCGCAACAGCAGCATCCAGATCCTGGTAAACATCTCGTAGGTTCGGCGTAAATATCTCTATAACTTTTTCGGTGCCGCCCTTTGCCTCCATCAACTCGGCCACGAAGCTGCTCAGCTCCTCGGGCTGATCGTACGCGGGAACGTCCGGACGTACGGGACGTAACTCCAGTCCCAAGGCATCCATCTTTTCCCGATAGACTTCCGACGTCGCAATCACTACGGAATGTCTCCGTGCCTTCAGTTCGAGAGCGATAGCGATGTAGGGATGAATGTCCCCGAACGAGCCGAACGTTGACAGCACGATTTTCTTAGCGGCGGCCATTATTTTTCTGGCGTACGACTTCTCATCTTTGGTCGCATTGGGGGTAACTCCAACGCTGAAAGTCCTTCACGGAAGATCAGCAACCGAAGTCTGATCAGCTCAAGGTTGGGAAGAGTTTGCCCCCGCTGTTTAGTAATGCTTACGCTTGTTCGAGTCTCCTTTATCCGAAGGTCGCACACTTGATACGTCGGCTGCCCTGATTGTTTTTATTTCGCCGTCGTCGGTTTCGACTCGCAACGCTCCATCGCGTTCGACCCCGCGTGTAATACCGACAAAACTCTCCTCGGCATCAATCACTCGAACGCGTCTGGCCTGCGCATACGAAGACCGCGCGCACCACTCGCGGACAATTTCCTCTGGTCCGCCGGGTTGTTGCAGTGCCTGATAGTACCTGGTTAGTGACTGGACCAGAGCATCTAGCAGATGCTCGAGATTAGGCGTTTGGCTTGCGGCAACTTCTACCGACGTTGCTATCTCCGCTAGCTCTGCTGGAAACGAACTGTTCGTCAGATTAACCCCGATGCCCAGTACAACTGCCCGCCCGAGGCCCGTCTCAACCGTTTCCGCCAAAATGCCGCAGACTTTTTTGTCATTGGCCAGGAGGTCGTTCGGCCACTTTATATCAGTCTGAAGCGCGCACGAATCGAGCAAGGCATCGTGCACGGCAATGGCTGCCATCAGCGTAAGCAGCGGCCAAACGCTTTGCTCAAACGCTGGACGAAGAACGATACTAAAATAGAGTCCAGCACCTTTTGGCGAAACCCACTCTCGCTGAAGCCGCCCGCGACCTGACGTCTGCTCACCAGAAACAACACAGAGACCTTCCGCGGCGCCGTTAATTGCCCGCCTGGCCGCCTCGAGATTTGTCGAAGAAAGCGAATCGAACCGCAAAATCTGTGGGACAAACACTTCCATCTTCAAGATGTTTGATTAGCTCAAGGCTAGGAAGGTTGGGCTTACTCCCACTCTTTAAGTCGTTCGGCATTCTGCGAGTTCAAATTCGCGATTCCTCTGCCAACTCGAGTGCCCCCGTTATTAGTTCTCGCACCAAGCCATCAAAATTGCGAAAGCGCTCGTCACGCGTCTGGCCCCGGACGTAACGAAAATAGATTTGCTGAATTACTACCGCAACCTTGAAGCGCGCGAAGGTTTCGTAGAAGACGATGCGAGAAAGGTCGCGGCCCGTCTTCGTTTCATAACGCTCAATGATCTCCTCACGTGTCATCCAGCCAGGACCGTTGGTGACTGCACGCAATGAACTGTTGGGATCTGCTTCGCTATCCGCCCCCTTCATCGTCCAATAACTTAGGAACAAGCCCACGTCAATGAGCGGGTCGCCCACACTGCACATCTCCCAATCGAGGACCGCTACGACCCGAGACGGATCGTCTACGTCGAGCATGATGTTGTCGAGTTTGAAATCGTTGTGGACAACGGTTGCCCCACCATCGGCCTCGGGAGGAATTCGATCTGTTAACCACTCGATGACCTGATCCATCTCGGCAAGTTCACCCGTCTTCGAGCGATTCCAGCGATCAGTCCAACCGCGCACCTGGCGCTGAACAAACCCGGACGGCTTCCCAATTTGAACGATGCCGGTAGACTGAATATCCACAGCATGGAGCGCGACGAGCGTGTCAACCACGGCTTCGCTGACACGAGTTCGCAGGTTCAAGTCGTCACCGATCTCTCGTGGAACCCGATGGCGCACGATGATGCCGCGGCGGCGCTCCATCAAATAAAACGGAACGCCAATGACGGGTGTATCGTCGCAGAGCAGAACCGGTTTGGGAGCGAGGGGAAACGCCGGGTTGATCACGGAAAGCAGCTTAAACTCGCGCGGCATGTCGTGAGCGGTCGGCGCTACCGGGCCCACCGGTGGACGGCGCAATACAAACTCCTGATCACCATAACTAACCAAGTAAGTCAGATTGGAATGCCCGCCAGGAAACTGTGCAATCTCAATGGTTGACGTTGGATCAAATTCCGAAACTTGTGCAGGCAGACGTTCACGCAAATAACAATCGAGCGCCCTGGGAGCTAACTCCTCCCCAGCCCTCACCGCGCTGCTGTCTTTACTCAATGACATTGCCGGTTAGCTCAGTTGAGTTGTCCAAAGTCAAACTCTTCACTGGGAGCGCGGGCGATTCGCCCGCTGGCGAGCTCTCGCCGGGGGCGTCAAGGTCGATGGGCCGCGAAGCCGCTCGCTCTGACGCGCTCGTTGCGGACGAGACGCCCGCGCTGCCAGGTGAAGAGGTTGACCTAGTCGAAGCGCCCAACCCTTAAACGGTCCCTGGACTCTCACGATTGAAAGTCTTGAGTAAGCGTTGGGCCACTACCTGGCGATGTACTTCATCAGGCCCGTCGTAAATCCGTGCGGCGCGCGCATCGCGGTAGAACATTTCCAGGGGTGTATCCTTGGAATAGCCGAGCGCCCCGTGGACCTGGATCGCCCTGTCGACCACATCATGCAATACCCGCGCACCAAAAAACTTGATGAGCGAAATCTCGATGCGCGCATCGTCGCCGCGATCGAGCTTCCAGGCTGCGTTGAGTGTCATCAGTCGGGCGGCATTGATCTCCGCTGCTGAGTCAGCAATCCAGTTTTGCACAGTTTGCTTTTTGGCCAGCGGCTCGCCAAATGATCGTCGTTTGAGCGCATACGCGCACATCATTTCGAAACTGCGTTGGGCGGCGCCAATCCAGCGCATGCAATGCTGAATCCTGCCAGGCCCGAGGCGTGCCTGGGCCAACTTAAAGCCTTGCCCCAATTCGCCGAGCAGGTTGGTGACCGGAACCCGGCAGTCTTCAAAGCGAATCTCGCAATGGCCGCCAACGCCTCCGGAACCCATTACGGGCACGGCGCGCACAATGTTGAAACCCGGCGTGTCTGCGGGGACAAGTATCATGCTGGCGCGGGCGCGAGGGTCGGCCGTCGCATCGGTGACTGCCATCACGATTGCGAATGACGAGCCGATGGCGCCGCTGATGAACCACTTATGCCCGTTGATGACCCACTCGTCACCATCTCGCGCGGCGGTAGTGCGCAGGCCCGTTGGATCGGAGCCCGCAACTTCCGGTTCTGTCATTGCAAAGCAGGATCGCACCTCGCCAGCAGCAAGCGGGCGAAGGTATTTCTCCTTCTGTTCGGATGTCGCAGCGATGAGCAATAATTCCGCATTCCCCGCATCAGGGGCGGCGTTGCCAAACAGGCGCGGCGCAATTACTGATCTGCCGGCAACCTCATTAATCAGAGCCTGACCTATAAAACCGATGCCCATGCCGCCCCATTCACGCGGGAGATTTGGCGCCCAAAGATCCAACGCCTTTACACGTTGTTGCAGATCGATTTCAAGATCAGCCGGAAGACCCTCGTCCTCAATCAGCTTGCTTTCATTGGAATAGACAAACTCCTCCATGAAGGCGGTAGCGCGTTGTCGCGCGGCGTCGAGTTCAGGAGGAATGCTGAAGTCAATCATCGGGTTAACCTTAAGTTTGAAAAACTTTTTAGCTGTTTACTAGAAACTCAGTTGCCCGAAAAGCAAACTAAATTTGTGTGACTGTCTTTCAAAACGAATGATGGCAGAGCAGCGGGATTGTAACTGTAAGACGACGCCTTAACCAGAAGGCTGCTCTTAACTGAGAGCGCGGGCGTCCCGTCCGCAATGCGCTGAAGGCGCAGTTCCTATGCAGGCCCAAATCCTGTCTCATGTTTTTTCGCGCTTCGCGCTCATTGCGGGCGGGACGCTCGCGCGCCCAGCAATGAGTCGACTTGCTCCACCCAAGCCGTCTGCCTGTTTCGGATTTGCAAGCTTATTTCGGATTTGCATGCGCCGATTAGGCGCTCTGCGCTAACATGCCACTGCAATCTTACGAAACGATGCCTGCCTAAGAGGAGGATTCGCGATGAGACCGCTCGGCCTTCTGCTTTCATTCGCTTTGGTCACTTGCTTTGCAACCGACTTCGTCGATGCTCAACGTCGAACGGCCTGCCTCGCAGCCGGAACGATTGTTGATCTTTCCTACCCATTTGATTCCTCGACTGTTTACTGGCCCACTGCCGAAACGTTTCAACTGGAAAAGGATTTTGAGGGCACTACCGAACAGGGATACTACTATTCTGCTTACAGATATTCAGCGGCGGAACACGGTGGCACTCATATCGATGCCCCTGTCCATTTTGCTAAAGGGCGAAACACGGTTGATGAAATTCCGCTCGAACAACTTATAGGCCCGGGAATCGTGGTGGATGTAACAAAGGAGTGCGAGAAGAATCCGGATTATCTGATCACGGCCAATGATTTTAAGAATTGGGAACAACGAAATGGGAGGATAGCCGCGGGAACAATTGTGCTGCTCCGCACTGGATTCGGAAAGTTCTATCCCGATCGAAAAAGATACCTGGGTACAGACCAGCGTGGTGCCGGCGCAGTCGCAAGTCTTCACTTCCCTGGTTTACATCCCGATGCGGCGCGCTGGATAACTCAAAATCGGAGGGTTAAAGCTATCGGTCTCGACACCGCCAGCATCGATTACGGACAATCGAAGCTCTTTGAAAGTCATCGCACTCTTTTCGCGAGGGACATTCCAGCATTCGAAAACCTCGCCAACCTGAACAAACTCCCCGCCCGCGGATTCTCGGTAGTAGCGCTGCCGATGAAGATTAAAGGAGGTAGCGGTGGACCGTTGCGAATCATTGCCGTCATCGCCAATCGAAAATAGTTAATGGATTTCGGCAGCAACATCGACTGGTTCCCTATCAAGTTATCGTTTGCTGTTGCAAGCGCAGCTACGTTGATCGCGTTGGTTGCGGGTTCGGCGCTGGCGTGGCTGCTCGCGCGCAAACGCTTCCCTGGCCGCAATCTGATCGATTCGCTAATTACCCTGCCGCTGGTTTTGCCACCAACCGTGCTAGGTTATTACTTGCTGGTTTTATTGGGTACCCGTTCCTCCCTGGGCGGATTTCTTTACCACCGGTTGGGCATTCGACTTACTTTTACGGTGGGTGCGGCGATCATCGCTGCGACAATCCATGCATTGCCGCTGGTCACCAAGAGTCTTCGCGCGGCATTTGAAGGCGTTGACACCCAACTCGAGGCTGCTGCCCGCACGCTGGGTCTCGGGAGCCGGATGATCTTTTTTCGCGTTACCTTACCCCTCGCTTCCCGTGGGGTACTCGCCGCCACTGCCCTCGCCTTTGCAAGGGCTCTGGGCGACTTCGGCGTCACCATTATGATTGCCGGTAACATCCCCGGCAGAACACAGACTGCTTCAGTCGCTATCTATGACGCCGTCCAGGCAGGACGCGATAACGAAGCATTCACCCTCGCCGTGATCGTATCGCTACTCGCGGTAGTGATGCTCTACTTCATCAATCGCTTTGGCAGGTTGAGATGGTGAGGGAAAGTAATGAGTGATGCGTGATGAGTGATGAGTACTGAGTACTGAGTCTCTGAGTAGCAAGGTTTGCCACACGTGCTTCGTCGCGAGTGTAAACAGCTGGAGGCCGGAGTCAGCACTCAGTACTCATAACTCATAACTCATTATAACTCATAACTCATCACTCACTCTTTTCTTATCCAAGAAATCCCTTAAACTTCGTTTCGCTTGTCGCATAACCGGGAAAGATGCTTTGCAGGTTCGACGTTCCCAGGTGATGCCGCGCGATCTCACCAAAGACGTCACGGAAGTCTGTCGTCAACGCCAGATCGCGTCCCTCATACAATTGATCACCATTCAGCCCCGGCCACTGACCATAGACCTTTCCCCCGCGCACGGAATTGCCCACAACAAACATCGCGTTAGCGTGACCATGGTCGGTTCCACGGTTCCCATTCTCGCGAGCCGTGCGGCCAAATTCCGACATAGTCAAAACCACAACATCGTCCATTCGTTGGCCAAGGTCTGTATACAGCGCAGCGATCCCGCCGCTGAACTGTTGTAACAGATTCCCCAGTTGTCCCCGTGCGCTGCCCTCGTTCACGTGCGTGTCCCAACCGCCGGTGTCCGTGAAAGCTATTTCGAGACCAACGCCAGCCTTGATCAACTGCGCGATCTGCAATAACGAGTTTCCAAACGGCGTACGCGGATACTGCGCGCCGTTCTGCGGCTGATACTGCGCCGGCTTAACTTTTTTCAGATAGTTGACCGCTTCGAAGGTTTCCTTGCCGGTACCACCCAGCACGTCGTTGACCGTCTGATTGTAGATTGCTTCAAACCCGCCCTGCACACTGTCGGAACTCTGCCCGGCGCGAATCGTGAAGTCGCTTAGATTTGAAATCGCCAGCGCCGGCGACTTGCCTTGCAGGACTCGTGGCATATTCTGCGTCATCGAGACCGCACGGAAGAGACTGCGCTCTGGATCAGCTTTGCTTTGCAGGTAACGATTCAGCCAACCATCCGCTGTCGACTTCACGCCCGGCGTTGCCGACTCCATGTAATCCTGCGCGTCAAAATGGGAACGCGTATTGTCTGGCGAACCCGCGGCATGAACAATCGCCAGGCGCTTCGAGTCCCACAAAGGCTTAAACGGCGAGAGCGAAGGATGCAAACCAAAGAATCCATCGAGATTTAGTGCGGATTCCGCATTTCCTGATTCCGGCTTCGCGATCGCGATCGATGGACGCAAATCGTAGTAGGCGCGCTCGCCATGCGGCACGACCATGTTCAAGCCGTCGACCGCGCCTCGCTGAAAAATAGCTATCAGTGTCTTGCGACGGCCCCCCGTGATTCGCTCACGCGATTGAGCCAGCACGACACGCTGCAGGAATGAAGGCGCAACATTCATCAAGCCAAAGCTGGCTAACGCGACGCCTCCTGATGTAATAAAAAATCTTCGATTCATGTTCGTAAAACCTCTGATTTCCAGTTTCGAGTTCCGAGTTCCGAATTTCGCTTTCTGCTCTTGCGATTGGCTTTTCGATTCCGTCGGTCGAATTCCGAGAGTTCGGATAAACTCGAAACTCGGAACCCTAAACTTTCTTATTGTCTTTGAAACTCCGGCGAACCTAAGATTAATCCTACAACCTTAGTTATTGGATCGGTGATGTTGGCGCCGCCGCGAGCTGACGGCTGTCGCGGCTGGCGTTGATTGAAGGCCGCCTGAGCATTCACCATGTCTCCCGGCGCACCATTATCAGTCTTCACCGTCTCCGGTGACATCGCCGGCACCACCAAAGTCGTTGGTTCATTAAGCTGCTTCAGCAAGGCTTCCTTCGTTTTGGGAGTAATGTCTCCGGCAACGATCAAGTTTAGGAAACGATCCATAATCTGCGCTTTGTTTAGAGACTCTCCCGATGCGGCAGTTCCCACAAAGCGTTTAAGATCCACGCGTGTTCCAGGTATTCGATTGCTGGCGAGGCTCAAGCCGAAATTCAAACGCTCCAAAAGTCCGCCGGTGTTAACCCAGCTTTCGGCCAGGTCCGAATAACCGTTAGGCGTCTGAAATCCGTAAAGTGGTTCGCCCATGCGCGCAATCCACTGGTGTAATTGGGGACCGCCGGTCGTTTCTGCCCCGAGCGTGCGGATTGCGCTGATCGCCAACTCGAAAGGACGTTTCACCTTGGCGCGATAAGCCACGGGCGAATTGAACTCCGGCGAGAAGAAGATCGCTCGCAATGTTTCACGAATATCACCATCACTTTTTGTAAATGTAGTCGCGACGCGCTCCACGAGCCCGGAGGGCGGATTATCCGAAACAAAGTGGCGCACAAGTTTGGTGGCTATGTATTTCGCCGTTGCGGGACTATGGGCGAGAATATCGAGCACTATCAGGCCATCCTTGAATCCGCCTCCCGCGGATATCTTGTGGCCCAAAACTACTTTCTCTCCGTCATCGTGCACTCGCGGATTGAAGAAAAACTTGCCTGCGTTTTCGCGCAGCATGTCGACGCGAGGTCCGTTCAGCATTGCCTGTGTCGCGGCGCCGGCCCCACGCGGAGCCAAAATAGTCCAACCTGTAAAGCAGCGTGCAACTTCCTGAACGTCCTTCTGGGTGTAGCCACCATCAACTCCGAGGGTGTGCAGTTCCATCAACTCCCGAGCGTAGTTTTCATTGATGCCGCGTCGCGCCTGCTGCTGTGGTCGTTGCTGCCCTGGGTTATTGCTCATCCTAGCTTGTGGCCGATTGTTAACGCGGTCACCCATTAGCAATTGGGCCAGTGGCCCGCGTTGCGCACGCGGAAGATTTCTACCGACTGGTTGAGCATTGGGGCTAACGCTCTGAAAATTGTCGAGGTAGAAAAGCATTGCCGGACTCTGCGCCGTGGCCTGCAGGAGATCGGGAAACTTTCCCAGCGCGTTAGGCCGGATGGTGTCGCGATCATACGCGACGAGCAGCCAGCGATCGGCGCCCTTACCGGCAAATACGTTGAAGTGATTAGTCCAGAAATCGACCATCACTTCCTGCAACTGCCGTTCGCTATAGACGGCTCGTAGAATTCGCGAGGCTTGCAACTCGGCGGTAATTCGCTGGGGCTCTTGTAACCCATTTTGCACGTAGTATTCACGAATGGCGCGGCGATATTCCTCGTTATCCCTGGCAGCCGGCGCAGCGGGATCGCCTTTCGCAACAGTTTCATTCCTGGCGAGGGTTTCATTTTTCGCCATTACTTCAGGCGGGGCCATCGCTCCGTTAGGTTGAGAGGTATTCGGCGTTGCCACTGCGCCTTTTGTCCTGTTCTTTTGTACTTCGGCCAAGTTACCCGGCAGGTCGCCGCGACGTTGAAGCTGACGAAGAAGCTGCCCGGGCTGCGGATATTTCTCATACAACTCCGCAGTAGTCATTGAAAGGGCTGCAAGGCTTTTGGTCTTGGCGTCAGCAACCGCATCGTTGATCTTTTCAGGACTCAGTTGCTGATTTATGTAATTCTCCAGGCCCATAGCTTTCACGCGTTCGATATCCCCTGGTCTGGCGCCAAACCCCAGCCGATTCAGAACGTGCAAGATTCGCTGGTCATCGCTCAAACGCGCCGTCGTTCGCAGTTGCCCCTGAACGCCGGACGGGCAAATGCTGAAAAGGATGGCCGCCATGGCCATGAAGGTAATCGCAAGCCGCGAAACTGTTGCCATGCGGGGCTGGTTATTTCCGGTATGAATCATAATTCTCCACCATTCACCTCAAGGACGTGGACTTTCCCTGAGAAAATCAGTCTTTTCGGTTTATTAGACGCTTGCATCCACCGCGAGGTTGAACAAATTTCCTGGGTCAGACGAAATCCCGTGCCTTGGTTTTGCGGAGGCACTTGATTAAGGTTTTCGGCGCCAGGGAAGAGTTTCGATTACGGCAAGCGAATTCAAAAAACTGACGTTAAATCTTACACCCATCATTCTAACGGGCACTAACGGGCGCGAGGATCAGATCCTTCTCTGTAGGCTGGGCTAAACGTACGCGTGGTGTGCTCAGTTACGCTCGGCATGGATTCAAGACGAGGAGGAAATTGCTGCAGGGGCACAGGCATTTGGATTGGCGGCCGAACCTGATTCTGATTCTGCGACTCATAGGATTCTCGATTCATTGATAACACTTTCAACCAGAAGCGAAGTATTAGCGCAGTACAACCGAATAACGTGGCCATGCTGAAGATGACCATCCAGGCAATGGCGAAGGGATGAAGTTGTCTTT
Source organism: Acidobacteriota bacterium (assembly GCA_046726155.1). GTDB lineage: Bacteria > Acidobacteriota > Blastocatellia > Pyrinomonadales > Pyrinomonadaceae > PSRF01. Next base: position 19,671 of record JBKOZZ010000078.1, on the reverse strand, counting down.
GAGCCAACTCACTTGCCCCGCCAAATATGATTGCGATCCCGACGGTCACGGTTAATCCCAAAACGATGGCAGGTAAGCCCAACTTCATCGGCTTGACAACCGGCGCGGGGTAGCTTGGAGGGATTAACGTTAGATTAGCGCCGCAACGGCTACAATATTTCAGTTCAATTGAGATCTCACTGCCACAGGATGGACAATACATAATGCCTCCAGGTGATCTTCCTTAGTCCAAAAGACTACCCGTAATGTACCACTACACAACCGGGATCGAAATGATTGGCCTACAAGGGTACGCAGGAAGCGCAGAAAATGTTCAAAGGCTGTCAGGTCTGCACAGCAGGGAAATCCCGCCCGCACAGTTCTTTCCAGACAGACGACAGAATCCCTCTATTGCTGCTCGGAGCTACTGAATTCGGTAGGCTCTATTTTTCCAGACAACGATTATCACGCCATTTAACTGTTCAGCGATGGTCCGCAGACCGGGTTCGTCGGCTACGAGCGCGCGAAACTGTTCCGAGCCCCGTGCGACTCTAACCGGAGTTCGCGATGGGTCGTAGGCAGTATCGACCCAGGTGTTTCCATCGCGTGCGAACTGTCTGCCTGAGACAGTGCGGGTCTCAACCTCACCAGCCTTATCTTTTTTCTCCTGCCCTGAGGGTCCACCACGGCCAGCTGAGAGTCCATCGAGTCGTCTGTTGCTAGCCTGAGCCCGGGCAGTTGCCGGCGAAATACCGCGATTGGGTCCGTGCTCATCACTTGGCGTTGGCTTGTACTCTTCTCGCATGCGCTTCTGATCTTCGAGCTTTGCAGGTTGCTCTTTTGCAAACTGCCCTGACTTTTCGGCTTCGCTGCGGGTCGCCGCAGCTGGCGGAGGAGCTTCTGCTTTGGGCTCGGGCGCATAGCCTGGACGCGAGTCCGACATGATGTTGGTTTCTGCAGGTTGCCCCGCATCTTTAGCTAGTGGCGCGTTCTGCGCGACCTCGCCAGACCCGGCGCCCGCACCTTGGGCTACACGCGTTTTGACGTCTTGAAGATTTTTCTTCCCGTTGACTGAATCGGTCACTCCGGGTGATTCACTTCTTGTTTGGCTTGTTGAGCGTGCATCGCTGGAATACTGATCAGTCGGCACCTCTGCCTGCTTGGGTTGACCTGAAGAGGTGGAGGAAACTTGCGGTCGATTCAGAACAACCAGTTCCCGCTGTCGTTGTTGCTGGAGCGCCAGGAAGCCAATTCCGATAACAGCAGCCAGCACCAGCGCCGGAACGGCGTAACCTAAGACTGCAGGCGATAAGAGCGAGCGCAGTTTCTGCCAAAAACCCACGCGCTCTTCCTGGTCTGACACTTCATACCGACTGGCGGCGCCGGCAGCCTGCGTCAAACCAACTAAAATGCCGCGACACCGGTCGCAATCGGCCAAATGTTTCGTATATCGAGCGCGCGCCGGAACGGGCACGGCGCCTTCTGCGTAGGAGTTTAGTTCGTCTGCATCGAGGTGTTCGGAAGCGGGTCGATTCCCATCTTCAGATTTCGACCTGCGCTGCATTGCCGACTCAGCTCGTCCTCTCGCGAGAGAACGCAGCAGAAGATCGATTTCGTTGTTGTTAGCTTGTTTCATCTGACTAATTTCGCACCCTCTGCAGAACGTTCCTGGAGGCGTTTGCTTGCGCAAGGACGTTTAACAAAAGGGCGCTCAATTCTGCTTTTCACCCTGCAACCTCATTCTCTTTCTTCATCAGTACTGTTTCCGTCACCAGCAATGGTTCGATGTCCGCTTCCAGGTGAAGTGCGACCTCTGAAAATGCCCGTTCGGTTTCCGCTTTAGTCCAGCCTTCTTGTTCAACGAGAATCTTTTCTACTTGCTCACGCAGCTCCGCATGAACGCGCGTGAGCCGGCGGCTTGCGGTAGCTTCGTGCACCCCAAGCACAGCCCCTGCCTCACGCAACCGCAGTCCATCAAAGTAGTAAAGCTTTAACAACAAACGGTCCTCCGCGGAAAGGTGTTTGAGTGATGTCTCCAGGGCTTTTTGCATTTCCGCGCCGGTCAGTTTCCTGGAAAGCTCCAGCTCCGGATTGACGCTGTCGCCATGCCCGGACCAGTTGTTCTCCTCCTGGCTATGTTGAATGATGCGATCAAAATCAGCGTCCTCTTCAGTCTGCACCAAGCGCGATTGTTTGCGATGCTGATCGACGGCGAGTTGCGCAACGACTGCTCGAAGCCAACCGGCCAGCGAACCGCGACCGGAGTAGTAGGCAAGTTTGCCTGCCGGCTTTCCGTCCTCGCGAACGCGAAGCCCGTGCAGTTCCGCCCAGATTGACTGCGCCAGATCATCAGCTCCTTCTTCATTCGAGCTTGCCGAACGGGCCGCGGAACGGACTGTTGACGAGAAGCGCTCAACGAGATCAGTCCAGGCCTTTTGATTCCCCTGTTCGCAGGCGATAATCAGGCAAAGGTCATCGGCCTGAAGCTTATCGATGAAATCCTTGACAACTCCCGGCGACGCCTGCGGATCATCACGCAAAATATATTTGCCAACCGCGGCCCTAATTCGGGGTATCAGTATCTCGCTGGTCAACGAATGACTGTCGGAAGCGCGCGCGAGTAAGCAGCTAGCGCCGTCAGCAAAAACCTTTTCGATTTTCTCAGCTCTTTGACTCACCGGGGGATTTCTCGCAATCGCTGCGATCTTAATGCTATCACGTCGCGCTCACCATTTGTTCGCTCACGTAGAAACTTGGATGTTGCGCACGGGTTGAAGTTGCCGGACCTTGTGCGTTAATCACTAACTTTGACACGCCCCACTCAGTAGGGCTAGATTCGAATTTTCAATAACATGAATACCCGGCTTTCTTCCTCAGTCCTTACCATTCCAGTTTTTGGGCCGGTAAGACTTGTGGAGGAGCAGTCGGCCGAATTGGTGTTTTGATGTTGAAAGTTACCGAGATATTCCGTTCGATTCAAGGTGAATCCACGCACGCCGGGCGGCCCTGTACGTTTGTGCGCTTAACGGGTTGTCCCATGCGCTGCGTTTGGTGCGATAGCGAATACACGTTTACCGGCGGCGAATATATTGCTCTTGATGACGTGCTGAGGCAGGTGCGCGAGTTTGAATGTAATCTCGTGGAAGTAACCGGTGGAGAGCCGCTTGCACAACGTGAGGCGTTTGAGTTAATCGAACGCTTGTGTTCCGAAGGCTTTGAAGTGCTCGTGGAAACTGGAGGTTACATTTCAACTGAAGAGGTAGATCCGCGAGCGAGGATTGTTCTTGACGTAAAGTGTCCTGCCTCTGGTGAAGAAGCACGTAACCATTGGCCAAACCTCGAACGCTTGCGCGCAGACAAAGACGAAGTCAAGTTTGTGATCACCAATCTTGGAGACTGGACGTATGCCTTGGAAATAATCAGATGCTACGAGTTGACTAAACGTGCCAGGGCCGTCCTCATATCACCTGCCTGGGACACAGTAGACCTGAAAGAAATGGCCGAGTGGGTATCTACCAGTGGGCTTGATGTCCGTATGCAACTCCAGCTTCATAAATACATTTGGGGACCGGAGGCACGGGGAGTTTAAATGGGTGGGCATGACGAAGCGGCCTACGAGGCTTCTAAATTAGCCAAAGCTGAAACCGATGAGGCAAGTCTGGCTGTGTGTCTGGTATCGGGTGGAATGGACTCTTGTGTAACAGCGGCGATCGCTAACGACGAAACCAAAGAACTTGCCTTTCTTCACGTTTCTTATGGCCAGCGTACCGAAAATCGTGAACGTCGTGCCTTTGAGGAAATTGCTGATCATTATTCGGTCAAACAACGCCTGGTTGTTTCTCTGGAACACCTGGCCAAAATTGGCGGCTCATCATTAACTGACAAAAGTCTTTCGGTCACATCAGCGAATCTTTCGCGCCATGGAATCCCCACAAGCTATGTCCCTTTTCGGAATGCGCATATGCTGTCCGTTGCCGCGAGTTGGGCTGAGGTCATCGACGCCAAGTACATTTACATCGGCGCCGTCGCGGAAGATTCGTCTGGTTACCCCGATTGCCGTCCTGAATTTTACGAAGCATTTCAGCAAGCAATAACCATCGGTACAAAACCGGAAACTCAAATTGAAATCAAGACTCCTGTTATCGCAATGAAGAAGTCGCAAATAGTGGAATTGGGACAAAAACTCAATGCTCCGTTCGAACTTACGTGGTCGTGCTACAAACAGTCGGAAGAGGCTTGTGGCGACTGCGACTCCTGCGCTCTCCGTCTGCGAGCTTTTCGTGAAGCGGGTGTAAGAGATCCAATTCCATATCTGCTTGACAGCAAGAGGTTTGCTTATTAACGTTAGGCCGATCCGAGTCAGGAAATTACAACCAGAAGCGGAGCCAGAGCATCCTATGGGCTCTCCCGTATTTCCAAGTTACCCGTAAATTTTCTTTTGGAGGAATCCTAGATGTTTCGTCGATATTCTTTACTGATCCTTGCCAGCATTGCTTTCGTCTTGTCTACCGGCCTGCAGGTTTCCGCTCAGAATGGCCAGCTTCGTGGCCATGTAACTCTGAAGCAAGCCGATGGGACAATAATTCCGGCCGCGGATGCCATAGTGGATGTCTTCCGCACAGATCTACCCGGTGATTTCCAACTTAAGACTAACAAGAAGGGCGAATTTGTGCATGCTGGCTTGCCGCTTCAAGGTACTTTTACAATCTCGGTTAGCATGCCCGGCGCTCAGCCTTACTACCTGCCCGGTGTGAGACCCGGAAGGGATGAGGACGTCAAGATTGAGTTGGCGGTCGGAGATGGAAGACGTCTTACGCGAGCCGACATAAAAACTCTAACGGCGAAGACTCCGGGTGCCGGTGGCGAGACAAAATTGTCAGCCGAAGAAAAAGCCAAGCGCGAAGAGCTCATTCGGAAGAATGCCGAAATAGAGGCTTCCAACAAAAAAGCCGAAGCGTCAAATGCGATCGTTGATCGAACCTTTAAAGCCGGCAATGAAGCCCTCCGAGCGAAAAACTATGACTTGGCGATCGCTCAATTTGATGAAGGTTTGAACGCTGATCCAGAGCATCCAGGCGCACCAGCATTGTTAACTAACAAGACAATGGCCTTAAATGCTCGCGCAGTGGACAAATATAATGCGGCTGTCCAATCCAAGGATGACGCAGCGAAAAACGCCGGCATCGAATCCGCCAAAAAGGACTGGCAAGCTGCCGCCGATTCTGGTGCCAAGGCGGTCACGATGTTAAAAGCCATGCCGGCGCCAGCCGATGCAGCGGGCGCTAATAATGCCAAGCTGAATTTGTATTTTGCACTGATGGCAAGGGCTGACGCGACGCGCCTTTTCGTCGTAAAGGTCGATCAGAGCAAGGTTGATTTGGGTGTGACCGCCTATCAGGAATACATCGCAGCAGAAAGTGATCCAGCTAAAAAGTCGAAGGCCGAGCACGATCTTGCTCAAATGCTTTTTGACGCCAATGTCTTCGATCGGGCCCTCTCGGCGTATCAGAAGATTCTTGAGACTAATCCCGACGACTTAAACGCATTGCTCCGCGCCGGTCAGGCACTTTTCAACATCGGCGCTATCAATACGGACAAGACAAAATATCAGGAAGCGGCGAATTATCTCGCCCGGTTTGTTGAGAAAGCTCCTGATACTGATCCACTTAAAGCAGACGCCAAGGCCATTCTGGAGACTTTGAAGGACCAGGCGAACGTAAAACCCGAAAAGACCGCAACTCCCGTGCGTCGCACTCGGCGTCCATAAACAGGGCGTACGAACAGCTCGACCACAAAAAAGGCCGCACTCGGGATCGGGTTCTCCGAGGCGGCCTTTACGTTTTGCTGAATCGCCTTTTGGCGTCCCGGAGCGACACCTTGCTCGGCCGTTTTGGATTCCAGAACACACCCTCGAAGTCCCTCCCTTGGACCACCAGAATTGGGCTTCTCCCGCTGTTTTTCTAGAAAAATTGGCCCTTGACACTCTCGTTGGTCAACTTGTACTATGTTTGCCCAACGGTGTTTGACACACCGTTCCGCTGTAGTCCTAACTCCCATTCAGCATAGACTTTTCTCGCAGGATCGCTGGCCCATCTCGTGAATCAACGCTTAAATATCTCAAGACCGGGGTACAAATGTCGGCAAAACTAGGCGAAATTCTCGTCAGGGAGAATCTCATTAGCCCGCAACATCTTCGGGAGGCGCTGGATTATCAGCGCGAGCACGGCGGTCGCCTGGGCTTTAACCTCGTGAAGTTGGGGCTAGTCTCCGACGACATGATCACAGCTGTCCTCTCGCGGCAATATGGCATCCCCTCTGTTAACTTGGAGCTCTTCCAGATTGACACACAAGTCCTCCATCTAATTCCCCAGGAAGTTGCACAGAAGTATTCGGTACTTCCACTCTCTCGCGTAGGCGCCAGCCTCACCCTCGCCATGGTCGACCCGACGAACGTCTTTGCTATGGACGACGTAAAGTTTATGACTGGCCTGAACGTCGAACCTGTAGTAGTCGCGGAAGCAAGTATTCAGCAAGCGATTTCAAAGTATTACGGAGGCTCAAAAGAGATTGAGTTGTCTTCCGTAGCGGCAGAGGAAGTGGTTTTCGATGCCGCGAGGTCAAAGAGATCCAACGGCGGCATTACCCACGCTGATCTTGTCTCGCTTGACACCATTGACTTCGATTTAGACCGAATAGAAGACGTTGAGATAGTTGAAGACAACGAAGAGATTGATCTCTCAACTCTCTCAAGAATCAGCGAAGACGCCCCGGTCGTACGACTCGTGAATGTGCTCTTAGTAGACGCCCTTCGGCGGGGAGCATCCGACATTCACGTAGAACCTTATGAGAAAGAGCTTCGCATTCGTTTCCGAATCGATGGTGTTTTGTACGACGTAATGCGTCCACCGCTCAAAATGCGCGATGCTTTAATTTCGCGCGTCAAAATCATGTCGAAGCTCGACATTTCTGAAAAGCGTCTGCCACAGGACGGGCGGATTAAGATCAAGGTCAAGGTTGATGCCCGCTCGCGTGAGTTGGACTTTCGTGTTTCGACCTTGCCGACTCTATTTGGCGAGAAAGTAGTGCTTCGTTTGCTGGATAAAGAAAACCTTATGCTTGACATGACGAAGCTTGGTTTCGAACCTGATTCACTCGTCAAGTTCCAGCGAAATATTTCAAAGCCCTATGGAATGGTTCTGGTGACTGGACCGACTGGTAGCGGAAAAACCAACACGCTTTATTCCGCACTCCAATCTCTTAATACAGTCCAGACCAACATCATGACTGCCGAGGATCCGGTTGAGTTCAACCTCGTGGGTATTAACCAGGTCCAAATGAAAGAACAGATTGGCTTGAACTTTGCCGCCGCCTTGCGTGCCTTTCTTCGCCAGGATCCCAACATCATTCTCGTCGGTGAAATTCGTGACTTTGAAACCGCCGAGATTGCGATCAAAGCGGCGTTGACCGGCCACCTAGTGCTCTCAACGCTGCACACCAACGACGCTCCGTCCACAATTTCGCGCCTAATGAACATGGGCATAGAGCCATTTCTGGTAGCGACGAGCGTGAACTTGATTCAAGCCCAGCGACTTATCCGACGCGTTTGCAAGGATTGCAAACGTGAGCACCCAACCCCGCCGGAAGCGCTTATCGAAGTCGGGTTTACCGCGGACGATGCGAAAGCGCTGAAGACCTACAGAGGAAAGGGCTGTGTGAGCTGTAACAACACCGGCTACAAAGGACGAATTGGCCTTTATGAAGTAATGGAGGTCAACGATGAAATTCGGGAACTGATCCTGATCGGCGCTTCAGCCCTGGAGTTGAGAAAGAAAGCGATTGAAGACGGCATGATCACTCTACGCGAATCCGGCTTACAGAAGATTCGCGCTGGATTAACCACCCTTGAGGAAGTAGTCCGCGAGACGGTGGCCTAACTGAAAGAGGAATCTATGTTGCGTACCATCACACTGTCACTCCTAATGTTGATTTCAGTCGTAGTGATGCTTCCCTTCGCCAGCTCCACGGCGCATGGTATTCGTCAGTTTTCTGCGGCCCAAGAACACCACCGTTATCGGCGACACTCGCGCGCCTGGTGGCGCCGTCACCGCGCCCGCATGAGGTTACGGCGCGCCGCGGCCCTCGCGCATCGCAGTTTACCGCTCGGGCCAGTTTTCGCTGAGTCTAAGAATGCTGACGTTTCGATAGCTGCACTGCCCAAACTGCCTGCCGGCTGGAACAATCCGACCGTCGCGAACGGTGGCGAAGTCAGATTTAGAGCTGAAAGCGGTGCCAACATACCGAGCCAGGGCACTCTTTCAGTAGTTGCGCGCAGCCGTCCGAATCCAGCTTACCTAACGCGACGAGAGCAGCGTAGTATGCTCGCCGGGGTGTCCTTTTCAGATCTGCGGCGCATCGCGATCGACAAAATGATCAATGCTGGTGGTTGGGTAATTAATGACTACGAACGCCAGGTAAATGGCGCCCGCGTCTTCGTTGTGATTGCGCAAACTCCCAGCGATGGCCGTTCACCCGAGAAGTCCTGGAATTTTTACTTCGCCGAGGTGGATGGAAAGATCTACAGCTTGACACTAAACACGTCGTTACAGTTTTCAGACAGGTTGGCGGCTGAAGGCGAGAGGTTCTTATCTTCGCTTAACGTGAAGGCCGCAGACGCGCAAACTACAAATCGCTAAGGCAAAAGCCGAGGCACCCACCGTTCGAACTCAGAATTACAAGGCAAGAGATCTTCATCTCGTCAGGAGCAGCCCCAATGTCACTAACTGATACGTCGCCCCCAATTTCCCTCTCCGAGCTTTTGCGGAAGTTGTCCGAATTTGGCGGTTCCGACCTCCACATCACTACCGGCTCCGCACCCCAGGTTCGCGTTGACGGACATCTGCGACCGCTTGAGGGTTATCGCCAGATGACTGCCGCTGATACAAAGCAGCTGGCTTACTCTGTTTTGACAGACGCCCAAAAGCACCGGTTTGAAGAAAACCTCGAACTGGATTTTTCTTTTGGCGTCAAAGGTCTGTCGCGTTTTCGCGCCAATCTCTTCAATCAAAGGGGCGCCGTGGGCTGTGTTTTCCGCGCAATACCTTACGAGATCAAGGCTTTCGAAGATCTGGGACTTCCGGAAGTTGTCAAACAGTTGTGCGATAAACCGCGCGGCCTAATTCTCGTGACCGGACCCACAGGCTCGGGCAAGTCGACAACACTCGCATCAATGGTCGATAAGATCAACCGCGATCGCCATGAGCATATTCTGACGATCGAAGACCCGATCGAGTTTCTGCACAATCACAAGAGCTGCCTTGTAAACCAGAGAGAGGTCAATGCAGATACACATGGCTTTGCGGCTGCCTTAAGAACAGCGTTGCGCCAGGATCCCGACGTCGTCCTGGTGGGCGAAATGCGAGATCTGGAAACTATTGAATCAGCATTGCGGATTGCTGAAACAGGTCACCTCACGCTGGCAACCCTGCACACAAATTCCGCGGCCTCAACCATCAACCGCATCATTGACGTCTTTCCATCTGATCAGCAAGCACAGATTCGGGCGCAGCTCTCGCTGGTCCTTGAAGGGATCCTCTGCCAGGCACTCCTTCCGCGTGCAGAACAAAGCGGCCGCGCTATGGCGCTTGAGATACTGATTCCCAATGGTGCCATCAGAAACCTGATTCGTGAGGACAAGGTTCACCAGATCTACTCGATGATGCAAACTGGGCAGGACAAGTATGGAATGCAGACCTTTAATCAAGCGCTGGCGACGCTCTATCACAAACGCCAGATAACACTCGACACTGCATTACAGCGATCCTCCAATGTTGACGAACTAAGGGAACTGATCGAGCGAGGATCGGGACTCAACACGGGAAACGGCAACAAACAACACCCGAGCCCATACGCACAGGGGCGGCCCGTCGGATCTCGACCTACAGCCAACAGATAGACTTGGATTCTGGAGCTAATCAGCTATGCCTACTTATGTATTCAAGGGCCGCAACAGGCTGAACGAAATTGTCGTTGGCGAACGAGTTGCGGACACTCGCGACGCTTTGCGACAGATTCTTCGTCGCGAGCAAGTCACTCTAACCTCCATCAAGGAAAAAGGCCGCGAGATTGGAATTCCCAAGATTGGCGGCAGGAAAAAAGTTAAAGCCAAAGATCTTTCGGTGTTTACGCGACAGTTTTCGGTAATGATTGACGCGGGACTGCCTTTAGTCCAGTGCCTGGAGATCTTGGCGCAACAGCAGGATAACAAGTATTTCCAGCAGATACTGTTACAGGTTCGTCAGGATGTTGCGGAAGGCTCGACTCTGGCTGCGGCGATGGCTCGTCATCCGCGGGTCTTTGATCAACTATACGCCAACATGGTCGACGCGGGCGAAACTGGAGGTATCCTCGATCTGATTTTGCAACGCCTGTCAACGTTCATCGAAAAGATTGTAAAACTGAAACGAGATGTCATCTCAGCGATGATTTATCCAGCCGCAGTGATCGTGCTCGCTGTCGTCGCAGTTGCGGTAATCATGGTGGTAGTGATCCCGCAGTTTCAAAATATCTTTCTTGGTCTGCTTGGACCAGGCGAGCAACTGCCTTTACCGACTCGAATCGTTACCGGGATCAGTAGCTTCCTGGCGGGTTGGGGCGGTCTGGTTATTCTGGTTGCGATAATTGCTTCCGCTGTCGGCCTTCGCTTCTACTATAAAACGGCCGGTGGTAGAAAAGTTATCGACCGCATCCTCTTGAAGATTCCTATCCTGGGCCCGATTTTTCAGAAGATCTCAGTAGCCCGATTCTCCCGCACTCTTTCAACACTCCTCTCATCCGGTGTACCAATTCTTCAGTCGCTCGACATCACTGCGCGCACAGCGGGCAACGTCATCATCGAGGAAGCGATTATCAAGGTACGCAACGGCGTGGAGCGAGGCGAGAGCTTTGTCGAGCCTCTAAAGGCAACCGAAGTTTTCCCGCACATGGTGGCGCAGATGGTCGGTATAGGTGAACAAACCGGCGCTCTAGATGCGATGCTGGGCAAAATCGCCGATTTCTACGAACAAGAAGTGGATGCGGCAATTGCCAACTTACTAACACTGATTGAGCCTGTTTTGATCGCTTTTCTCGGTGTAACGATTGGCTCGATTGTGATTGCCATGTACCTGCCGCTCTTCACACTCATTGGGAAACTGTCCAACACTGGCCACTAAGCTTGAATAAGTGTCCTCGAGGACGTCGGTCCAATAACCGGATTTCGTCGCTCCGATGAGAAAGCCCCGCAATACGGGGCTTTTCTCGTTGGAGGTTGGCGAGCCAAAGTTTGCGTCCACAACATTGAGTGGGCCGATCTTCCCACCAGACGTAGGTCGACTTCATTAAGGATCCTTGAAGTTTCATAGTTGCTTCAGATCCAGAGCACGATTAGCCAAGAAGCAGATTGAGAGACTAAACAAACAGTCTTCGTCTTTAGCGGTAACTGGTAAGATATGTGGAAGGTCATTGCACCAACAAGCTTCGCCACCAATCGTCGCGCCACAGGTAAAACTTGCGCTGCAATTTGAGCAAATCTGTTGCTGTGCCTGGCTAAATCCCGGTTGTTCACTCATGCGATTGCTTTCCTTTGCGTCTTCTTACGAAGCCTGCGCGCTGGAATGGCTTACAGGAGTAGCGAGATCGACCCTGCAGAACGCGGACAGTGGCCCTTCCCACCCGAATAGATTTGGATGAAAAAGATGCGCAAGTAGTTCTGTTCCCTCCACAACTCTGGGTCCGGGTCGCGCGAAATATGAATTCGCATCCACTGCATACACTTTGGCATCACGTACTGCCGGAAGATCAAACCAGCCTGGATAGTTCGTCAGGTGCGGCATTTGTTCAATGACCTTCGCGAGGTTGAACCCGCACGGAGTAACGATCAGGATCTCTGGCGCCCACTTGATGACATCACTCCAGGGAATGCGAACAGAGTCTCTGCTCTTACGAGCAAGCGCATCCACCCCGCCTGCGATTTCTACCATCTCCGGCATCCAATGACCGCTGCAATAGATGGGATCCAACCATTCAATGCAAAACACACGCGGGCGCCGTTTTAAGTTCCGCGTCGCAGCCATTATCTTCTCCAACTTTGTCCGCCCGACCGCAATCAACTCTTCAGCCTCTTCTATGCGTCCCGTCGCCTCGCCCAACTGGCGCAAGTTCGCGCCGATCTCCTCCAGCGATTGGGGACTTAACCAAAGAATTTCAGGTTTCTTAGTAAGCAATCTCAAGACTTCGCGGATTTCATTCCCGGACGGCGCGCAGACCTGACAGAGGTTTTGTGTCAGGATCAAGTCAGGTGCTAGTTCCCGCAACAGGATCTCATCAACTTGATACAGGCTCAAACCATCGCGCATTCTTTGCTCAACGGCGGCATCGATCTCCGCTTGCCTCATGCTCTCGATGGGCAGAACGCTGCGAACCACAATAGGCTTGCCTACCACATCGGCCGGGTAATCACACTCGTGCGTAACGCCGGCAAGTTGATCGGCCAGACCCAAAGCGCACACCATCTCAGTGGCGGAAGGAAGAAAGGAAACTATCCTGGGTGGTGTCGTCATGTAATAGTATTAACAACAAGTCATGGTGACCACGGTGGCGACTTTCTCTACCAGGCAATACCATAGTCTTCGCCATGGTTACTCGAACCGCCCCACATCGTGCCGTGTTTCAGGTCGAACATAATAGCGTTGATCGGGCCCGACGTGCGTTCCTCGAAAGTCAGCTCATAACCCATTCTCCGCAGCTCCGAGCGCACCCATGGCGGCATCGAATCGGCGAGCAGGATGCGCCCCGGCCTTGTTTCGTGGTCGCCAAACGAGCTGCGCATTTGAAAGCTATTGATGTTTGGCGCCTCGACTGCCTCCTGCACCGTCATCCCAAACTCAACGACGTTTAAGAAAAACTGCAAGAGGTTTTGATCCTGACTGTCGCCTCCTTGCACCGCAAAAGCCAGGTAAGGCTTTCCATTCTTTAGGGCTAGCGTGGGCGTCAGGGTGACGCGCGGATGCTTGCCTGGCTCAATTACGTTGAAGGGATTTTCCGCCGGGTCAGTTACGAAACTCTGCGCGCGTTGGCTCAATCCAACGCCTGTGCGTCCAGCAATGACCGCAGGAATCCAACCACCGCTCGGCGTCACCGAGACAACCCAGCCTTCCTCATCTGCGGCCTCTACTGAAGTAGTTCCGGCATAGAACGAGCGCTTGAAATCATCGTCTGGCGCACCAGGTGTTGACTGCTGACTGAGTGGACGAGCAGTGTCCTGAGTAGGCCCAGGCGTCGAAGTTGTTGTATCTGCCTTTGGTTTGGTCCACTTTTCCAGCAGCGCGTGATAAGGATTGGTCTGACCTTGAAAAGGATACGGGTCCCCGGGTCCTATGTTCGGCTCATTGCGCTCCCAGTTAATTTGCGCCGCGCGTTGCTTCGCATACTCTTTAGACAAAAGGCCCCGTATCGGCTCTTCGGGTGGCATATACTGGTCTCCGTAATAAAAATCTCGGTCAGCGAAGGCAAGATTCATTGCCTGGTAAAGAGCGTGGATGTAGCGCGAACTGTTGTAGCCCATCGACTTGAGATTGGAGTTCTCAAGGATGTTCAACGTCTGGAGCAGCGCCGGCCCCTGAGTCCAATGGGTGAGTTTGAAGACTTCAATGCCACGGTAGTCCGTTTTGACTGGCTCTTCGATCCTGACCTTCCAGTTGGCGAGGTCAGAGGTAGTAATCAACCCGCCTCCTTCCTTCACGCCGCGCGCTAGTTCGCTGGCGATGTCGCCCTTGTAGAAACGGTCGTACGCGGTGTAGATGGCATCCTTACGATTCTTTCCTTTGGCGAGTGCCTGCTGCTCAGCCTCCACGAGTTTGCGAAGTGTCGCCGCAAGATCAGTTTGGCGAAAAATCTCTCCTGCTTCGGGCGCTTCACGTTTCGCTCCGAGGTGCGGCAACAAGACTTCGCGTGAGTAGCGCCATTCTTTCAGTCGCTTCTTTTCGCGCTCGATAGTGTTAGCCAGCTGTGCTTCGATTGCATAACCGTCAGCCAACTGGATAGAGGGAGCAAGCACGTCCTTCAAACTCAGGCTGCCATACTCGGCCAGCATTACAAGGATGCCGCCCGGAGTCCCTGGGGTCACTGCCGCAAGCGGGCCGTATTCAGGCGGATACTTCATGCCCTTGGATTTGTAAAACTCGGCAGTCGCACCTGAAGGTGCCACGCCGAGCGCGTTGATGCCGATTACTTTTCCGGAGTGCGGATTGAAGATAAGGGCTTGAGTTTCGCCACCCCACGAGAGCGTATCCCACATCGTCGAGGTAGCTGCGATCATTGCACAGGCTGCGTCCACCGCATTTCCACCCTTCTGAAAGATCATTGATCCTGCGGTGGCCGCGAGTGGCTTGCCCGTAATTGCCATCCAGTGCCTGCCGTGAAGGGCTGGCTTCTGAGTGCGCTGGGCGTCAAGGCGCGGGGACAATGTAAGAACTATCGTCAACACCAGTAGAAGGCTGGCAACCAGGCTGGTCTTAGTACTCGATTGCATCGACTATTTCCTCCTGCAGGTTTTTAGGCGACATCGACCTAAAAACCGTCTACGGATCAACCTGACGAACCATCTGTTTTTTTTACCGGCCTGTTGGTACGCCTCGCGAGATGACCTGCGCGTTGCCCACATCGTCACCCAGGTCGTAAGCCAGACAGCCCGCCACGCTCTTATTGGGAAGCCAACCTTCGGCGCTCGGTGATTGATCAGGATCGTCGTCTGAAGTGTAGATAAGTAAACGGTCCGCTATGACCAAAAGTCAATTGTTTCCCGCTGTCCCGCTTAGTCTCACACAACACGGTTCCGGCGGCAAATCTTTCGTCTAAAGAGATGCCCTGCTTCGCCATTTCAAGTAATCTCGGGACCGGGTAATAACCGTAATCAGCTCTGTGATTTGAATATCTGTCATTGATCATTGGAAAGCGTGACCCTACTTCGCACACAATGACAAGCGATATATGCCGGGTAAAGAAATGGGAAATGCACCATGCCTGAATATCCTGATATTGTCGTCTATATCGAGGCGCTCGAAAAAAGAATCCAGCGCCAAACGCTCCGGCACGTTCATCTCGCGTCGCCTTTTTTGCTACGCACCGCAACACCACCATTTAGTAGCGCTGAGGGCAGGAAGGTTGTTGAACTGAGAAGACTCGGTAAACGAATCTGCATCGGTCTCGAAGAAGATCTCTGGCTCGTATTGCATCTCATGATTGCCGGCCGACTTCACTGGAAGGAATCGGCACAAGCCGCTCAGTCAAGCAAAGTTCGAGTTTCACAACGTAAGTATTCAAAGTCGCCGTTGGCCGCTTTCGAATTCGACAACGGTACGCTTACGTTAACCGAGGCCGGCACGCAAAAGCGCGCATCCCTGCACGTAGTCGCAGGTGAAGCGGGCCTGCGAAGCCTTGACCCTGGCGGTCTCGAACTTTTCGAGACACGCCATAAGCCAGATCGTAAAGAAGGGCCTGGTAGCCTGGGTGGGCCGGACCACGGATTCACGGATCTGGAAACCTTTCGCGCCGCGCTTCAATCCGAGAACCATACCTTGAAACGCGCGCTGACCGATCCGCGACTATTCAGCGGCATCGGCAACGCTTATTCAGACGAGATCCTTTTCGCCGCGCAGCTCTCTCCCGTCAAGCTTACGCAAAAACTCAACGAGGAGGAGTTGAAACGACTCCACGTTGCCACCCACAATACGCTGAAGCTGTGGGTTGAGCGTTTACGCGAAGAGTCCGGGTCTGGTTTTCCGGAAGGGGTGACGGCCTTTCGTGAAGGGATGGCCGTGCACGGTCGTTATAAACAACCATGTCCCCGTTGTGGCGCAAAGATTCAGCGCATTCGTTACGCTACGAATGAAACCAACTATTGCCCCATCTGCCAGACCGGCGGCAAACTACTCGCCGATCGCAGCCTCTCGCGTATCCTGCGAGACGATTGGCCCAAGACTGCCGAGGAACTCGGGTGAGTTTTTGGGCTGCAGGCAAACTGGAGCTAAATGAGGATCGACGATGGGTGAGCGTGTTGGCCTCCGTATCGAGGAAGCAACCAAAGAAGATGTTCCGCTTATTTTGGCGTTCATACGTGAGCTCGCGCAGTATGAGAAGATCCTGGACAGAGTTACGGTCACAGAAGAAAGCTTGAGCGCCACGCTGTTTGGGCCTGGATCCTACGTCGAGGCCATCATCGCTTTTGAGAATGACGAGCCCGTGGCCTTCGCAATCTATTTCTTCACTTATACATCCTTCTCCGGACTACCCAGTCTCTACCTTGAAGATATCTTTGTCCGTGCGGCTTCACGCGGGTTTGGTATTGGTCGACAGTTACTCGCTTTCCTTGCGCGCCGGGCCCGGCAGCGCGGCTGCGGCCGCATGGAGTGGTCTGTTATCAATTGGAATGAGCCGGCAATGGCCTTCTACAAGAAACTCGGTGCTGAACCCGTCAACGACTGGACAGTCTTTCGTCTCGGAAAAGACAAGTTGGAGGAATTGGCAAAGCTTAGTGAACTATGAGGATGACGAGATTTCTACGTAAGGACAATGGCGGCATCCGCTTTCGCAGCAGTAGCCCCGCTTTCGCAGAAAAGCACTGGTGAAAACGAGGAGCCCGTTCTCAACATAGTAGTCTCGCCCTTCTTGCAACTCCGCTTCTTGTGGGGTTGACGGATCGGCGTTCCCTTCGTCGTTTATTTTTGCCTGTTCTCTGGCTGTGGCCATAGCTGATCTTCCGCGATTAGTCGCTCCTATTCAACATATTAAAGAATAGGTGATCTTTGCCGCAGCGCAAGCGCTCTGTGGTAGGCTTGGCCGGCGATGGGTTTGAAATTCACAACTCAACGAACATACTCTCTTGGTCAGAAACTTTGGTGGCTGATTCTCGGGCGTTTCGCTGCGGCACTATTTCTATTCTCAGCGCGCTCTCTCTGGGTTAATGGAAATGCGCAAGGCTGGGCGGAAATGTTGCCGCTTCTTTCTTTCGTTTGCGGCCTCACCATTCTTTACGCGCTCGCTCGCACGGTCTCTAAGGCACTGATTTTTCAAGCACGATTCCAGTTTGCCATTGATATCATTCTGGTGACCTGGTTGATCTGGACCACCGACGTCATTCATTCGCCATACATCGCGATCTACATAGTCGTTATCGCTACCTCTAGTCTGTTTCTGGGTCCTCGAGATGCTATCGTGATCTCCGTAGCCTGTGCAGTAGCATTCACGGCCAGCGCGCTTGCGGTACTGAGTGGCGTTGGCCATCCACCAGCCAGAGAGTTGCTCGAGTCCGGTGGCTCACAAACATTTCAGTCAATCGGCCTTTTCGATATTGCGTTTTTGGTTGTCGGGCTGTTATCGGCCAGGCTGGCAGAACGCCAATCCCGGTCTGATGTCCGCTTGAAGGCAGCCAAGCAGTCGCTCGCTACTCTGCGCGCACTCCATGAACGCATTGTGGAGTCGATACGTTCAGGTCTTGTAACCACTGATCTGCAAGGACGAATCTATTCGTTCAACGCGGCCGCTGAGGAAATTACGGGCTATGACGAAGCGGACGTCCGCGGCCAGGATGCTTCAATCTTCTTTGGCGAGATTAAAGGGATCATTGCCGATTCAATGAATACTGACCCCGCGGGAGATGCTAGTCCGCGCTTCGAAGCCAACTGTTTGACTGCAGATGGGCTGCGACTGCGACTCGGCTTCAGCATCTCTCCTCTTTTTTCCGAAAACGGAGAAACCACTGGCACAGTGATTACTTTTCAGGATCTCACTCACATTCGCGCTCTGGAGGAAACTTCACGCCGGCAGGATCGGCTCGCAGCGATCGGTCGCATGGCCGCCTCAATCGCTCACGAAATCCGCAACCCTCTCGCTGCCATGCGAGGTTCGATTCAAATGCTGCGAGCTGACATGGAGGCTGACCCCTCGCAGACCGAACTGATGGAGATCATTCTGCGCGAATCGGATCGCCTGAACAGGATAATTAGTGACTTTCTAAGTTATGCCCGCCCGCGATCGATTATTCAGTCGAAGGTAGATGTAGGAGAATTGTTAAGACAGACATTCACGCTTTTGCGTCATAGTGCAGAAATAGGCGAGACTCAGATTATCGAAGAAGAAGTCCCTTCTTCTCCTGTACCGATTGAGGCCGATTCAGAACAACTCCAGCAGGTTTTCTGGAACCTGGCGCGCAATGCTTTACAGTCTATGCCTACCGGGGGCACGTTAAAGGCTACCGTGCAAAAGCCCTCGGATAATCGCTTGCGAATTGCTTTTTCTGATACTGGACGAGGAATGTCACCGGAACAGGTAGAACATCTCTTTGAGCCTTTTTCCTCGACTACTGGAGGAACCGGATTGGGACTTTCGATTGTCTATCAAATCATTCGCGATCATGGTGGTACAATCAATGTGCGTAGCCGGCAGGGACAAGGAACAACGATTACAATTGAATTGCCAGCTGAAACGGAGGTCAGTAGTTCGTAGTCGGTAGTCCGTTGTTTTTCCTTTGCACAACAGGCGGTCCACGGACTACAACTTACCGGGACCGCAAACCCGACCCAAACATTTATGGCCAACCTTCTAGTAGTTGATGACGAATTGGGAATGCGTCAGTTCTTGACGCACCTTTTTCAGCGCGATGGACATAATGTCCGGGCGGCCGAAAACGGTCACGAGGCAATGGAACTTTTGCGAGCGGCTCCATCTGACTTAATTGTTTCTGACGTGCGCATGCCCGACATGGACGGTATTGAGCTGCTGCGCGCAGCACGAGAGCTCTTGCCTGATATCGAAGTTGTGATGATGACGGCCTTTGCAAATGTCGACAGCGCTCGCGAAGCCTTCCTGCTGGGTGCCTATGATTTCGTGCAGAAGCCCTTCGACAACGACTTGCTGAAGGAGACCATTACCCGTGCTCTGGAAAAGATTTCTTTAATCAAAGAGAAGGAAGCGCTGCTCGAAGAAAACAAAGCATTGATTCAGGGCCAGCGCACGCGCGGTAGACTCAATAACATCATTGGCAGATCGGCCAAGATGCAAGCGCTCTACCAAATGATTGAAACCGTAGCGCAGGTGCAATCAACCGTACTGGTCACAGGTGAATCGGGAACGGGAAAGGAACTCGTGGCGCGCGCGATTCACGATCTCGGCCCCCGAGCGGAGAAGCCATTCGTTTCGATAAACTGCGGCGCCTTCACTGAGACATTGCTGGAGTCGGAGCTTTTTGGTTACGTCAAAGGCTCATTCACGGGCGCTACTACAAATCGCAAGGGACTCTTTGAAGCCGCTAACACCGGCACAGTTTTCCTGGATGAGATCGGCGAAATGTCTGCGGCTATGCAGGTAAAACTATTGCGTGTACTGCAGGAGCGAAAGTTGCGGCCGGTCGGCGCCACCGAAGAGACAACTGTCGACACGCGCGTCATTGCCGCAACCAACCGCGATCTCGCAAGCATGGTAAAGGATGGAACTTTCCGCGAGGATCTGTACTACCGAATTTCCGTCATTCCTATAGAACTTCCTTCGCTGCGGGAAAGAGCCGAGGACATCCCCGAACTTGCGAACCATTTCGTGGAAAAGTTTTGCGCTAATGCAGGTCGCACTTTAGGTGTCAGCGAATCCGCGATGCATTTGCTCGAA
>JBKOZZ010000077.1:0-18395 GCA_046726155.1 Acidobacteriota bacterium | reverse complement strand
TAGCGAGCGGATGCAACCATTCAACGATCAGTCGGCAATTATTAAAAGATTTTTCTGACTGATGTTGCGTGTAGCATCCGCTCGCTAACGCTTGCGTTTCTGCAACAGCCGATTCAGCCCGAAGACCGTTCCTGTGCAATGCACATCCGTAGTTTCGCTTGATGATCTTCGGTTTGTGCGACCTTCAACAGGGCGGATCACCAAGCGTGCGTCGAACCGACTCATGATCTTGCGGACGCCTGCATTAATCAGTGCGCGGTTTGAGAGTCGCGAGTTAAGATAGAACTTGATGGATTTACAAACCAGCAAAGGCGCAAACCGCGAGCTTCCCCAGCCTACATCCCCGCACAGGGTTCGGAGATTCGAATCAGACGCTAATAATTCACTGATTACCCCTAACCCCGAAAGACACACCCTGATCAAATCAGAGGAAGCCGGCGTACAACTCAATTTGTCGGAACTGTGGTATTACCGCGAGTTGCTTTACTTTCTTACTCTCCGGGACGTGAAGGTACGTTACAAGCAGACGCTGATGGGATTGGCGTGGGTCATCATCCAGCCGCTGGCGACCATGCTCATCTTCACGCTGGTGTTCAATCGTTTCGTGCGGCTCGATGCAGGCTCGCTGCCATATCCGCTGTTCGCACTTTCCGGCCTGCTACTCTGGCTCTTCTTCGCCAATGCCGTCACCAACAGCACCAACAGTTTAGTCAGCAATGCAAACCTGATTACGAAAGTCTACTTTCCGCGCATGTTCATCCCGGCGGCTTCAGTGGGCGCCGGCCTGGTGGATCTGGGCGTGGCTTTCTTGTTGCTGATCGTGATGTCTTTCTACTATGGCGTGACGTTGACTTTGAACATCCTGTTTTTGCCTATAATCATTTTGATGATGACCGTGCTCGCGCTTGGAGTGGGCTTGCTTTCGGCAGCCCTCACCGTCAAATACCGCGACCTGCGCCATGCGCTTCCGTTCATCATTCAACTTTGGATGTTTGCCTCGCCGGTGATTTACCCGACGAGCATTGTGCCCGCAAGGTGGAAATGGCTGCTCATGATTAATCCGGTTGCGGGCATCATCGAAGGATTCCGTGCTTCGCTCACTGGAAGCCCTTTCGACTGGTTGCATTTGTCCGTTTCAGCAGCCATAACTTTGGCGCTGTTCGTCTTTTCCGTCTATGTCTTCCGGCGATTCGAAAATACTTTCGCCGACGTTGTTTGAGCGATGAAGCCAGCGATCACAATCCAACATCTCAGCAAGCGTTACCGCATCGGTGGGCTGCACCCAGGTTACATGACTTTCCGGGAGATGCTCGGCGGCGTCGTCACTGCGCCGTTCAGAAGGCTCAAAAGCGGCAACGGTTATCAGACACTGTGGGCGCTCAGCAACATCAACCTGCAAATCGGACAGGGCGAACTCGTCGGCATCATCGGTCACAACGGCGCAGGCAAATCAACACTGCTGAAAATTCTTTCGCGCGTGACTAAACCCACCACTGGTGAGGTCGAACTCTTCGGGCGAATAGGCAGCCTGCTCGAAGTCGGCACCGGGTTTCACCCCGACCTCACCGGACGCGAAAACATTTTCCTGAGTGGCGCCATCCTGGGCATGCGGCGTGCCGAGATCGAGCGAAAGTTTGAAGAGATTGTCGCCTTTTCAGAGGTTGAGAAGTTCATTGAAACTTCCGTCAAGTGGTATTCATCCGGCATGTACGTGCGCCTTGCCTTTTCAGTCGCCGCTCACCTTGAACCGGAGATTCTAATGATGGACGAGGTGCTGGCGGTGGGCGACGCCGCCTTTCAACAGAAGTGCCTTAATAAGCTCCATGAGATACGTCAACAAGGCCGCACTATACTTTTCGTGTCGCATGACATGGCTGCCATCACACGACTGTGCAAGCGCGTGGTACTGCTGGAAAAAGGCAAAATAGCCTGCGACGGGGCGCCACGCGAAGTTGTCGATCATTACCTGAGCTCGAGTTTGAAGACAGGCGCGTGGCGCGAATGGACGCATGCGGCCGAGGCGCCTGGCGATGAAGTTGTGCGTCTCCGGCGCGTGCGAGTGCGGGATGAGGCCGGCGAGACGATCTCAGTGGTTGATATCCGAAAACCCGTCGGAATAGAGTTGACCTATGAAGTGTTGGATGAAGGCCACGCGCTGGTGCCGGTGATTGAGTTTTACAACGAGGAAGGCACCGAACTCTTCAGCACTCACGACACGAAAGCGGAGTGGGGTCGTCACCAGCGCCTGCGCGCAACCTACACCAGCACCGTCTGGATCCCCGGCAACCTGCTCGCTGAAGGAAGTCTAATTGGCCACGTTTCCATAATGTCTCACTTCCCCGCGACAGTCCTGCATGCTCACGAGCGAAATGCCGTCGCCTTTCAGGTTGTTGACAGCCCGGCGGGTGATTCTGCGCGAGGCGACTACATCGGTCCGATGCCTGGCCTGATACGTCCCTTGCTAAGTTGGACCACCGAGCTGGCGGACGTCGAGACAGGCCTTATAAAGCCAGACTAACAAACCGTTGCTCCGTCTAAAGAAAAGGCTGCAAAACAATCTATCACTCTCCTCCAAGCTTTTCTTGCGGGAAGTATTTTCAACCGTCGGCAAAATTGTTGCTCAACTCGCGGCTCCCGGCCATCTGGTGAAGCGAGTCGTTGGCGCTGCCTCAGGTCACCTGGTGACTCCTTTTCGAAGGCAGGGGTCGCACCGTTACGATCTGCAACTTCACAGACTCGAAGCGTCTGATTTTGATCTGGACGCGAAGCGGCTTGCTGAAAAGAAACTCGAGCATGACCAGGCCCGCTCCATTCAGACGTCAATTATCATGCCCGTCTTCAATAAGGCAGAGTTCACTTTTCAATGCCTAAGGTCGATTATCCACGTGGTCGATTTTAGTCAGACCGAAGTCATAATTGTGGACAACGCTTCGACGGACAACACCGAGCAGGTTATTTCTCATTTTGAAGAGCTCGTTCGGGTCATAACCAACAAACGTAATTGTGGCTTCGTGGATGCTTGCAACCAGGGGGCGGCGGCGGCGCACGGAAAGTATCTCGTTTTTTTGAATAACGATACGACCGTATTGCCGGGCTGGCTCGAGTATCTGGTTAAAACAGTTGAAGACAATCCTTCGGTGGGCGCGGTCGGTTCAATGTTTCTATATCCCGATGGTTCGATTCAGGAAGCGGGCGCCATAGTTTGGAAAAACGGCGAAGCGGACCATTATGGCTGGGGAGAATCGCCGAATGACAAACGGTTCAACTTCGCGCGGGAGGTTGATTACTGTTCCGCGGCCTCGCTGATGGTAAGAAAAGAGATCTTTCAAAGCCTCGGAGGATTCGATCGCCGTTTTGTGCCCGCCTATTACGAAGACGTCGATCTTTGTTTTGGCGTGAGATTGCTGGGCTACAAAGTAATCTATCAACCGCTGTCTCGGCTGGTGCATTACGAAGGAGCTACCGCGGGTGTCGATCCCAAAATCGGCGTAAAGCGATTTCAGATCGTTAACCGGGAAAAGTTTGTCGAGAAATGGCACGATGTCCTGGAGCGGGAATATCATGAAAAGAACCTTAAGCGCCTCGAGGAAGCGAGTGACCGAAACTGCGCGCGGCCCCGAATCATTGTGTTCGACGAACGTGTTCCCAGCCCGGACAGAGACGCCGGCAGCTTAAGAATGTTCATGATCCTTAAGACTCTCGCGCGGTGGTCCCATGTGATCTTCGTGCCATTTAACCGGCCTCAGAGTATCGACTATGAACGCGCGCTTTGGCAGCAAGGTATCGAAACAGCCGACGCCATTGACTATCGCCGCCTGCTTAAGAACAAAAATGTTAAGGCTGCAATTGTCAGCCGGCCCAGCATGGCTGGAGTTTTTATCCGTCGCATCCGTCGCGTTAATCGAGAAATTGGCGTTGTTTTTGATATGGTCGATACCCATTTTCTCAGGTTCCAACGCGAGCACGAAATATCAGGCGCTGCGGCGGCCCTCCGAAAGGCGGTGCGCTACCGAAAACTCGAAAGAAAGCTGGCACAGGCCAGCGACCTTGTTTGGTGTGCTTCGACCGAAGACAAGCAGGTCATGGAGCGCGAGACAACAAACACAAAAATTGAAGTTATTCCCACGATCCATGAGCTCCGCGATTGCGGCAAGCCGTTTGAAGAGCGACAGGATTTACTCTTCATCGGCAACCTCGCCCATCGACCCAACGAAGATGCCGTTCTGTTCTTTATGCGTGAAGTCTATCCGCGTCTGCGGCAAAGCCTGCCCAACGTCAGGCTGGATATCATTGGCGATAATCCCTCGCCGGCTATAGCGGCTTACAACTCCGACGAGGTGCGAATATGGGGATACGTTCCGGACGTCGAGCCTTACCTGCGAGATCGCCGCGTCTTTATCGCGCCGTTGCGGTTCGGCGCCGGTATCAAAGGCAAGGTTGGCGAAGCCATGTCTCACGGCATTCCCGTGGTCACAACCTCGATCGGAGCTGAGGGGTTTGGACTAACGCACGGCCTCGACGTAATGATTGGAGATGATCCCGCATCGTTTGCACTCGCGGTACAGCACCTGTATTCGCAGAAAGAGCTATGGCAGCGAGTGGTCTACAACGGCCGCCTTCGGATCGAGAAGCACTTTACTCCGCAAGTGATTGCAGAGACGATAAACAACTCCCTCCGGCATTTGTAACGCAAACTGTTAGTTTGCAAACGCCTCCATAACCTCAACGGAGTGTCAACGAGTCGCCGCAAACTTACAGTTTGCGTTACAACATCTGACGCGGGTCCTGTCAGCCACGATCAATCCAGCGCTCATACCAAAGGCTCACGTTGAGGAGTGCCCAGAGATGGAAACTCCAATCGCGTGGCCCGCGCCGGTGTTCGTCAAGCAGTTTCGCAACAAACGTGTAGTCAAACAGATCGCGGCGGCGAATTGAAGAGTTCATTATTAGTCCGCCCAACATCTCACCGCTATCGCCGCGAAACCATTCGCGAATGGGCGCCCCAAAGCCGCGCTTGGGACGATAGAGCAAATCAGAGGGTAAAACTTTTTCGAGCGCGCGCTTCAGGATGTGTTTTCCGATCGAGCCTCTGATTTTCAAATCTACGGGAAGGCCCATCGCGTATTCGACCAGATGATGGTCGAGAAATGGCACTCGTGCTTCAACGGAAGTGGCCATTGTAATCTTGTCCACGCGCATCAGCAGCAACTCCGGCAGTCGCAACTTTAGCTCGAGGTAGGTCATACGGGCGGCAAAATCCGAGTTGGGCCTGGCCTGGCTAATGTGCTCGAGATGTTTCCTTACCGCCTCGTATGACGATAAGCCATCGGCCCGGGCGCTCATGTCGTTGGACAAAACCCTGTGTTTGAAAGCTTCGTCGAAGACTATCGCACCGCCCCAAAAGAGCGATTCGCCGGCGCCTAGCCGGCGCACCAGCTCGATGGCCGTGCGTTTGTTGAATGAAGCTTCCATCAAGGGCTTCGCCATCGCTGTTAATGAATGACGCAATGCAGCCGGAAGTTTTTGTGCCTGGCTCCAAAAGAGCTCGTTGATGCGCACGTATTTTCTAAACCAGTCGTAACCGGCAAATATTTCATCGGCTCCTTCACCAACCTGCACGACGATCGTTCCGGTCTCACGTGCCAGCTTTGAAACGTAATAGAGCGGCACGCAAACCGGATCGCCAAGTGGCTCATCCTGATGAAAAACCAAATCGGGCAGAAACTTCTGCATTTCTTTCTGGCCGATGATTACCTCGTGGTGATCCGTGCCGAAGCGTTTGGCGATCTCCCGCGCACTCTCGAGCTCATTCAGTTCTTCATTGTCTTCGAAGCCGACAGTATAGGTTCGTACCGGTTGCGACATCAGTTCCGACATCAGGGCAACGTTGGCTGAAGAATCCACGCCTCCGGAAAGAAATACGCCAAAAGGCACGTCTGACATCATGCGTTTGCGAATGGAATCTCTCAGCAGCTGCAGAATTTCTTCGCTGTTTTCAACTTCACAGCGCGAGCGCATGCTTTCCGGAAGTTTTTCCGGCGGCAGCGCGTCCCAATACTGTTTGAGATCGACTGATCCGTCTCGACTAACGACTAGCATGTGGCCGGCGGGTAATTTCTGGATGTTGCGGAACAGCGTGCCTGGCGCCGGAGTAGTGAGGAAAGTCAGGTAATGATAGAGCGACTCTTCATCAATCTCGGCTGTAACTGCGGGATGTTTGAGGATGGCTTTGATCTCTGAAGCGAAGATAAAACGTCCGTCCTGGTGATAAAAATAGAGCGGCTTTACGCCCACGCGATCGCGTGCGAGTAGAAGTTGTCCTCGCTCAGCATCCCACAAGGCGATGCTGAAGTCGCCTTCAATCTCATTGACGAAATCGACGCCACGCTCTTCGTAGAGATGCAGGATGGTCTCGGAATCTGTAAGCGAAGTGTACTTGTGGCCGCGCTTCTCGAGTCCTTCACGTAGATCCAGATGGTTATAAATCTCGCCATTAAAAACCAGCCAGAGACGATCGGTGCAACCATGCATCGGCTGGTTTCCGGCCGGCGAGAGATCGATGATCGACAGACGGCGAAAACCAAGACCGACGCGTCCCTCGTCAAAGAGCGACGCGCCCTCATCGTCGGGTCCACGGTGTCGCATCTCATCGCGCATAAGCTCGATGAGCGGTAATTCAACCCGCCCTTCGGTTGCGCCATATTCCCAGATCCCGCAGATGCCACACATAAAAACAGATGTCGGAAGTCAGACTTGATCTCGGCTATGCCGCCGACGCTTGTCAATGGTCTGCTTCGCGGATGGGTTCCGCTCTTCTTGTGCAAAACGTGCGCAAGCTAAAGCTTGTACTCTTAAACTTCTTGAGCTTGCTGTTACCTTTGTAAAACCCGCAAACGTTGATCGTGATCTTCGCCGGCGCACACTGGTACGATCGCCCAGCGAAGTTTACAAGGCATTGGCGTTTTGGTGATCCAATTCGCCGAAACCGATGGGGCCTTCGAACCATAATGCCGGGAGGTGAACTGGGGTTCCAGTTTCGCAGGCTGATCGAGATCGAGCGAAGATACTATTAAACGCTCGCCACTCATCTTATCCCATGTGATGACGCTACTGTTGTCGAGGAGGCTTACTTCGAGTCCGGCATCGAAATGGAACCGCGTGGCAATTTTGTGTTGGCCCTTTCCGCCAATCTCATCCTCGATTAACCACCAGCGATTGACTTTGTCAAAAATAATTGTACGGCGATGTGTGATCGGTTCGGCCAAACGCTGGTAGCCTGTATGTTCGGCAACAACCCGATCATGTTCGGGCGTGCTCTCCCAACCCAGACCGCGCGCGACCCCTTCGCCTCCAGTCACAAACGGCGCATCTTCGCGTATTGTCTGTTGCTCCGCGTCGTCAATCTCTATGGTCGAATGATAGGCGGTGGAGCGAAAAAGATGCCGCTCGTGCAAGTCGGCCGTGTAAACATACGAACCGGGGTCAACTATGAAAGCGCGTCCACAGGCTGAGACCTCGACGCTCAATACGTCGTTGTGTTGATGTGAAGTCGGCCTGCTGTTATTGGCGCCGTTTGCGTTGAACAAAAGAAACAGGTCTTCGTGCCGCAGAACGTAAGTGCCGGCATCAGGAAACGCCCGTGATGAAGTTTCCTCATTTAAACTCGTAAGCTGTTCGTAGTCTCGCAAACCTCCTTGGCCTAACAGCCACAACAACTCGTGCGGCGCCTCAACCTGCTCCGGCTTCAATTGCGAATCCTTAAAAACTGCCGCGCCGATAGCCGGGAGAAACGCGTGATCGTTAGCGCTGCGAGGAACGATTGGCAAGAACTGGCCACCATCCGAATCGCCGATGAGCGGCGCTAAACCGTCGGGCCGCACAATAGCGCGCAGATAGGCGAGCATCGTATTAAGCTTGCACCAATATTTGTCTTCAATCTGTATCTCATTCGCTTGGCAAAGAATGAACGAGTAGAGGAACAGTTCGAGAACAAAGCGCTGGTAGCCCGTCGAACCTTCGTAGTCAGCGCCATCAGGCAGGATCTGTTTGTCCATCTCGTGGAGCAATTCATTCAATGCCCACTCTCGCCATTCTTCAGCGCGTGCGAGCTCCGGCAGCATGATGGCAATCCATAGCAATCCCGCTAAGTTCGATAGGTAATGGTTGCTCGTAGCGATATATGAAAACTCGAGGTTGCGACGAATGTGAGCGCCGTGCTGATCGAACATCGCTAGCAACATTGACAAGTTTTCTTCGTTGAGGGCCGGCGAGTTCCGGAACAGCGAGAAGGCCGCGAGCACATTTATGGCGCGCAGAGCAACTTCCATCGCACACGACCAGTTAGCGCCACGTCCGACCGGATTTTGTTGGCGCCAGCTTTCGACTTGGGCGAAAAACTCCGCGGCCAGGTGTTCTTCCCTGGTCAGCGCATACGCGCGGCCGAGCGTGATGAGATGGCCAAGGCGATTGAGTTCCCACAACACTCTGATGTCTGAACCGTCGTTGTGCCACAAAGTGATCTCGGCGTGATAGTCGAGTGGCCAGATCCTTCCGGAGAGTGGATCACGATGCCAGTTTATTGGACCGGAATCTCCACGCGGCCAACCAGCGTGGGAAGAAGGCTCGCCAAATTCTTTCTCCCCAAAACCTAACAACAGCCAGCGATGTTCTTTAGTGATCAGCTGTGCGGATTCAATCAGCGAGTCAGTTTCATCAGGAAAAAGATCTCGTTGTAGGGAAGCCGTCGACTCCGCCTGTTGAAATCCGGGCAGAAATGAAGGGGTGGCGCGTTCGCGAAGGTGTTTCAGTAAAGCGGTTGACGAGAGGCTTTGGAATTCACTTCGCAACTGCGCCGGTCGATAAGCTAGCTCATCAAGCATTGCCTGTTCCCGGCGGCGGCGCACGGCAACTCGCCAGCGGCGAAAAGCTTCGCGCGTCGCCCGGCTGAAGCTTACTCGCCCACGAAGCACGCTTCGCACCCCTCGCGTTAATGATGTCGCAACGACTGCGCTCATCTTAACTGAGCGCGGCGATAATGCGCTCCGCCGTGTGACCATCCCAGAGCGGAATCCTGACAACCTTTTTCGAGGTTTCGTTAAGCGCCTTAAAAGCTGCAGCGGTGATCTTCGCTGGGTCGCTCCCGACTATTGTGTTTGTTCCCATCGTAACGGTAATTGGCCGTTCGGTGTTTTCGCGCAAGGTAAGACAGGGAATACCCAAAACGCTCGTCTCTTCCTGAATGCCGCCCGAATCCGTGAGCACCAAACGCGCGTTGCTGTAGAGACTAAGAAAATCAAGGTACCCGAGCGGGTCAATCAATCGCAGGTCTTTCGCTCTATCTACTCGCGCGTCCAAGCCAAGTTCAGCAATTGACTTCCTGGTCCGTGGATGCACAGGGAAAACCAGCGGAAGCCTTTCACTGATTGCGGCGAGCGCCTCGAGTATTTTTCCGAAGGCGGCCGGGTCGTCAACATTCGCAGGTCGATGTAGCGTAAGCACTGCATAACTCTTGTCAGTCAATCCCAATTCGTCCTTGATCCGCGATTGCCGGGATTGATCCAGGTGTTTGCAGAGCGAGTCAATCATGATGTTGCCGACCAGGCGTATTCGTTCCAGCGGAATTCCCTCGGCACGTAAGTTTTCATCCGCATCGGCGGAGGGAGTAAAAAGCAGATCGGCAATCTGATCGGTTAGCAGCCGGTTGATCTCTTCAGGCATGGTGCGGTCGCGGCTGCGCAAGCCTGCCTCAACGTGCGCGACCTTCACACCCAGCTTCACACAAACAAGCGCGCAAGCCAGCGTGGAATTAACATCGCCTACTACCAGGACCCAATCAGGCTGCTCGCGCAGAACAACGGATTCGAAGCGCTCCATGATGGCCGCTGTTTGCGCGGCGTGTGAGGCGGAACCAACGCCGAGATAAACATCGGGTTGCGGCAAATCAAGATCGCTGAAGAAAGCGTCAGACATAGCCGCGTCGTAGTGTTGGCCCGTATGAACAACAAGCGGCGTAAACTCTCGTTCCCACCGCTTCATTGCTTCCACAATCGGCGCGACCTTCATGAAGTTGGGACGCGCGCCGACAACGTTGATTACTTTGAGCATTCAGCAAAGCCCAACCGCGAAAGTCCTCTATACAAGATTCGCTGTTGCGCAAGTAGAGTTCAAGCTTTAGCTTGCTTGACGCTTCAGAAAAGACAACCTGAAGGTTGAACTCTAAACTGCTTGACCGGGTTCAGTGTTCAAGCTTTTGTCACGGGACGTCATCTTTGAGCTTAGAGACGAATTATCCGCGCGCTACTGTCGCGTCTGACATCACCGTTGAGCGCGTTCCGCGTATCAATTATCAGCGAACTGAGTTGGCAAACGCGTTTGTAATCCGTTGCGCTGTGATCGGTGACGATCACCACGCAATCCGTCGTGCGCAACTCTTCATCGGTTAAAGGCACAGAGCCGAGTGGCTCCCCGCCGCCTTCAGTGTGCGCGTCGTCAAAGTGAACTTCATTCACAAATGGATCGTGGTAACGCACCTCGGCGCCTTTCGCGCGCAGCCGATCGATAATCGACAAGGCCGGACTCTCGCGCACGTCATCAATGTCTTTCTTGTAAGCGACGCCCAACAACAGAATACGTGAACCTTTCATTGCCTTGCTTTCATCGTTCAGACCGTCCGCAATCAGTTGCACCACGTGCTCCGGCATGCGCGAGTTTACTTCCTCCGCGAGGCCGATGAAACGAGAATCGAAGCCGTGTTGCCGTGCCTTCCACGACAGGTAATGCGGATCAAGCGGAATGCAGTGGCCACCGATTCCCGGACCGGGATAAAAAGGCATGAAACCAAAAGGTTTCGTGGCCGCCGCGCGAATCACTTCCCAGGTGTCTATGTTCAGCGCATAACAGAGTCGCGCCATCTCGTTTGCCATGCCGATGTTCACAGCGCGAAACGTGTTTTCCAAAAGCTTGGCAGTTTCGGCAACGCGAGCTGAGCTGACGGCATGGACGTCTTTAACAATTTGCGAATAGAGATAAGCGGCAGCTTCGGTGGAATCGGCGGTCACGCCACCGACGACCTTGGGAATATTATTCGTTTGAAACTGGGAGTTACCCGGATCAACTCGTTCCGGGGAAAAAGCCAGCAGAAAATCGACATCGAGCTTGAGTCCAGTTTCCTCAAACATCGGCAGCAGCACTTCGTCTGTAGTGCCGGGATAGGTAGTTGACTCGAGAATGATCAACTGTCCCGCGTGCAGGCGCCGCTTGATTTCTTCTGCAGCGGCTAGGATGTAAGAAACGTCGGGCTCTTTTGTCTTTCTGAGCGGTGTCGGAACACAGATGATGATGGCATCGCATTCCTTTAGTTGATCGAAATCGGTGGTTGCGCGCAGGCGTTTGCCATCGACAAATTCCTTGACTACCGCAGCCGGCACGTCGCCGATATAAGAATCACCCGCATTAATCTGGGTTGTTTTATGCTCGTCAACCTCAAAGCCGATAGACTGATAACCGCCGCGTGCAAATTCGGCCAGCAATGGCAAGCCGACATACCCTAAACCAACCACTCCGACATGAGCACGCTTACCTTTAATCAGAGCAATTATCTGTTCCTTGATCATGTAACCGGTTTTCCTTTGATGCCTGGAACGCGAATCTTCATCGCCAATTGAAGTATTTACCAATACTGAAGTGATAGGCGCTGCTCTGATTCGTCCTGAGATGTAACGCCGTCATCTTGTCGTAATGATCAAGCAAGACTATTTGAGCGTTGCGCGGAGTGTCAAGCAGGGACCTTTTGTAGGTACTTATGCAATTTGAATACTACCGCCTGTGCGAAAGTTCCGGTCCCATGAGGTACCACGACGCGGTAGCGGGTGGGTTAACGCATTGATGATTGCCAAATGCCGATTGTCGATTGATAAGTTCGCACACAGGCAATTCGGCAATCGGCAATCGGCAATCAGCAATCAACTGACCCACCGGCTACCGCCTGGTGGTACTGACCTCATCGCACCGGATTTTGCTAATGTGCGCATCGTTCAAACTGCATCAGTACCCTCTTGTGATCTCGCAATTTGCCATCTCCGCGCAACCTTCCTGTCATCTGCGTCCCTTTGGTGAATAAAACCACCCGACAACCATTCACTACGCAGAACCGAGAGTAGAGGCAACACAAAGAAATTGATTCAAGGCACCATGTTCCTTGACACAGACCTGTTAAGGCAACTATATCCACACAACTTTATGATCAAAACGGCTGATCATTCTTCCCCGAGATTGGTTCGCGGCCTCGGCCTTATCGACGCCAGCATGATCGTCGTTGGATCGATGATCGGCTCAGGAATTTTCATCACTTCGGCCGAGTCGGCGCGGCTGGTAGGATCTCCTGGTTGGTTACTGGTTGCCTGGGCACTAGCCGGCGTACTCACCATCACTGGTGCCCTCTGTTGCGCCGAGCTGGCGGCGATGATGCCGCGGGCCGGAGGACAATATGTCTTCCTGCGGGAGGCGTATGGTCCAGCGGCCGGATTCCTTTTCGGCTGGTCACTCCTTCTGGTCATCCAAACCGGCACCATCGCCGCGGTCGCAGTTGCTTTTGCCCGCTTCATGGGCGTGCTCGCGCCGCAAGTTTCCGAGTCAAATTACATTGTCGCGCCAGTACATCTATTCGGTCGTTACGCCATAAGTCTTTCAACTGCGCAACTGGTCGCGATCATCCTTATTTTGTTGCTGACGGCAACGAACACGCGTGGTCTCAAAACGGGCAAGCTCATTCAGAACACGTTTACTCTGACGAAGACCGCGGCGCTTATTGGTCTCATACTGGTGGGCTTGTTACTAGGTTGGAACAGCCATAGCGCTGCCTACACCTCCGCGTGGTGGAATTCCTGGGCCAACGGCTGGAATCCGCAGGCAGTTCAAACCGGCCTGACAGCGACCAGCACAACTGCCCTGTTGATGTTGCTGGGTCTCGGGATGGTTGGGCCGCTGTTTGCGCAGTCTGCCTGGAACAATGTCACGTTTACGGGTAGCGAAATCCGTGATCCCGGACGCAATTTGCCGCGGGCCTTATTAATCGGCTGTCTCATAGTGGTAGCTCTTTACCTCCTAGCTAACGTTGCTTACATCGTGACCCTTCCTCTTGCCACAATTCAGAAGCCGCAGAACAGTGTCGCCACTGCCACGATGCAGGCAGTCTTCAACCGGCCCGGCACGATTCTGATGGCCGTGGCCATCATGATCTCAACTTTCGGTTGCAACAACGGCCTTATTCTGGCTGGAGCGCGCGTTTATTACGCAATGGCGCGTGACCGGTTGTTCTTTTCCCGCATTGCTATTCTTAACTCCAGGCATGTTCCGGCAATCGCTCTCATCACTCAGGGTATTTGGGCGTCTCTGCTGACACTGCCCCGCACAATCAAGGTGAATCCCGCGCCAGGGGAAGATCCTTACGGCAATGTTTACACACAGCTACTTGAATACATTGTTTCCGCTGATTTGGTTTTTTATGCATTGATGGTAGGAGCAGTAATCGTCATGCGGCGCAAAGCTCCTTCGAACCAGCGCCCCTATCGCACGTTTGGTTATCCGCTTGTGCCTTTGATCTATATTTTGCTCGCCCTGCTATTGGTGATCGATCTTGCTCTGCTGAAGCCTCAAACATCCGGGATTGGCTACCTGCTCGTGTTAACCGGAATCCCTGTGTACTTTGTGTGGCATCGCAAAGCGAGCACGCCGCCGGAGAGTATTGCCAAAAACACGCAACCGTAACTATAGGAAGCTCTGATTAAGTGCTCAACTCCTTGGAGTGCGGCGGCCTGGCGCCGCTTTGGTCTGAGAGACTAGATGCCGCATTCTTCAAGATGACGCAATTAAGACTTGGTCGCGACAGGTCGCGACCGACCAAAGCGGCGGCCTGGCGCCGCGCTCCAAAGAGTTGACGCTTCCACTTGATCAGAGGTTCCTATAGTCTCGCAGCCTTGGCATTTGTTTAGGTTGGAGAGATTCGCCATGGATAACTACTCGCAGTGATTGGCGAAATTTTGTGACAGCCCGTAACCTGCGCCTTTCGATTCTGCCGGAAAAGCTGCGGTTGACTGTGTTAGACTAGGTGCTTCGGTTCCTCGTATCTCAGAGCTAGTGGCATTGCCTTCTCGACGCCACACGATTTCTCACTAGAGCCAAAGGAGACGTTCATGGCTCAGTCCTTACCTGCCAACCATATTGAGGCGCAGATTGGAGATGTTAGCGGCGGCAGCCAGGTGGCGATCGGCAGTTATATCGTACAGATTGGTCGCGTCGAAGGTGGTGTGGTGAACATTCTCAATGGACCCCCCACTTCCCCGCGTTCACGACCTCAGCCGGTTTTACTCCTTCCGCGAGCATTCCCCGGCATCCTGGACCGCGTGACTGAAACTTCTAACGCCATCCAGGCACTTCAATCGAAGGAGTCGGTGGAGTGTAGCGGCGAGCCGGGCTCGGGCAAGACCAGTTTGATTCGCCACCTCGCCTATCAATCGCAGGTTTCCGGTTTCACCGCCGGCGTGGTCTATTTTCAAGTCAACCAACAATCCAACGATGATCTTCTTAAATCACTCTTCGACGCCTTCTACGAATACGATTCGCCAGTCAAGCCGACCGAGACCGAAATCCGTCATTACTTGCAGGCCCTGAATGCGCTGATTCTGCTCGACGACGTGGAGGCTACTTCGGAGCAAATCGAATCGTTGATGAACATAGCGCCCCACTGCACTTTCATCGCTGCGACGGCGAAGCGTCGGCTCTTTGGGGAAACGCGCGAGGTCACGCTAAAGGGATTGCCTACAGCCGAAGCGGTAGATTTGTTTCAACGCGAGTTTGGCCGTGCCTTGTCACCCGAAGAACAGAAGGGCGCGCAGTATTTATGTGAATCGGTGGACTGTATTCCGCAGCGCGTTTTGCGAGCCGCCCACGAGGCGCGCGAGGAAAATCGTTCGCTGCTGGAAATTGTTCCGCAAGCGAAATCACCGTCTCTGGACCAGACGCTCGCAGCCGCGGAAGTCAAACCGCGCTCGGAAGATCAAAAGAAAGTACTGGCTGCGCTGGCTGTTTTCTACGGCGCCCCGATCGCTGCGCAACATGTGGCCGCCGTCGCCGGCGTCTTTGGCGTTACGGAAATGCTCGACGATTTCGAAAAACGCGGGCTGGTTCAATCACATGAAAAACGCTACACGTTGGCAAGCGATGTGAACAACGCGCTGCTGGGCGATCTTCAACCCTGGCTAACGCGCGCCCTGGCCCACTTTGTCGACTGGACTGAGGAGCACCGTAGCCAACCTGAGGTCATTGCGGAATCAGCGCAACCGATCTTACTCATTCTGCAGTGGGCGGTCGCGGCCAAACATTGGCGTGAAGCGAAACGCCTGGGCCATGCGACTGAAGAAGCACTGTCGCTAAGTGGCAAGTGGGACATGTGGGCCACCGCACTGCAAAGCATTCTGAAGGCCGCTCAGGGGCTGCAGGATCGTCCGAACGAAGCCTGGGCCCTGCATCAAATCGGCACGCGCGCCCTTTGTTTGGGCGCACGATCCGCAGCCCTGACTTCGCTGAATGCAGCCCTCGCGCTCAGAGAGTCGCTCAACGACCAGAGCGGCGCGGCAGTAACACGTCACAACCTGAATATTCTTTTGGCTCCTCCACCACCACCATCTGAACCCGATGATTCCTCGGGGCGTGGAGTCGGCGCCGGCGGGGCTGCGATTCCGGTTGCGCTCAAAGTCGGTGTGCTTGTTCTGCTGACTTTGGTAGTGGCGCTATTAGTCTGGTGGCTTTGGCCGCCAAAGCCGCCGGTTACGACGGCAAGAATTGTGAGTTTCACTGTGGATCCCGCCACCGTTCCCGCAAACGGTCAGGCCAACCTTTGCTACGAAGTGGAGGATGCCAACTACATTCTCATTGAACCGAACATCGGCGAAAAAAAGCCGGCATCAAAGGAGTGCCTGCCGGTCAATGCTGAACAGACAACAACCTATACGCTTAAGGCCTTCGGTTCGGACGCAAAAGAAATCACTCAGCAGGTTACCCTCAACGTTGAAACGGCGCCGCCAATGGCTCAGATAGGTCGCTTTGAAGTTTTGCGCGAGAACGGTCCTGGCGGTGAAAGCGACGTGCAGTTTCGTCTTTGCTATGAGGTGCGAAACGCAGCTCATGCGGAAATCGACAACAACGGTGGAGCAGTGGTACTGGATCAAAACCACTGCCAGCAAATCAGTCCTGAAGGGATCATCACCTACACCCTTTCTGCCACCGGGTTGGACGGCCGCACAGTTACGCGCCAGGCTACCGCCGATGCCACGAAACCTCCATCGCGACCTCCTCAGGTTTTGAGTTTCGAAGCGTTACCCGGAAGCATCGTGCTTGGCGAAAAAGCGCAGCTATGCTTTCACCTGAAGGACGCGAGCAGCGTGCAAATTGATCCCGGCGTTCCCAACGTGGAAGCCGGAACTGAGAAACGTTGTGTTAGCGTCGCGCCGATTAAAACAACGACCTACTCGCTGACGGCCCTCAACTCCGAAGGCAAGGCTAGCCTAAAGCAGGCAACAATTAGAGTGAGGATACCGGCGCCGCAAATAGTCAGCTTCACCGCGCAACCAAATTCACTCAAAGACGAGGGAACTGTCCAACTTTGTTACGAGGTGCTTCATGCCGGCAACTTACAAATAGATCAAGGGATTGGCGAGGTCAGACCGAGTAAGGGTTGTGTCGATGCTAAAGTTGCTGAAACAACCACTTTCACTTTGACTGCCACTGGAGATGGGGGAGTGGAGAAGGGTCAAGCCAGAATCACATTCACGCACTCACCGCTCGAAGTAGAGTTCACCGCGGAGCCGCAAACTATCACTGTGCCCGATGCAGCGTCGCTCTGTTATTCCGTTAGTCAGCCCGCCACGATCACAATTGATCACGGCGGCGGCCGATTTCGCGCTCCGAATCCAGGAAAGAGAGATTGCGTCAAGGTGCAACCAAAGCAGACGACAACCTACACATTGACTGCGGTTGGTTCGTTCAATCGCACAGAGAGCAGACAGGTCACGGTTACTGTCAAAGAGTCACCCCCGGAACGGAAGCACGCTCGGATACTCTTCTTCGAAGTTAGGCCCACGCGAATCAAGTCCGGAGAACGCGTCCAGGTGTGTTATGGAGTCGCCGATGCGATTCGAGCCGGCATCGCCCCGCTTAGGAAAGACATCGCCCTCGTCGAGAAAGAGTGCATTAACGACTCACCGGAAAAATCAACGCGGTACGTCTTGAGTGCGACGGGCGAAGATCAACAAGCTGAGCGCAGCACGGTAAACGTAATAGTGGATGAGCCGGAGCGGGCGAAACACGCCCGAATTATTGATTTCAACCCTTCCGAGACCCGCATCAAAGCCGGCGCATCCGTTCGCTTGTGCTACGTGATTGCCGACGCGCAACACGCTTCCATGGCGCCTATCAGCAGAGAAGTGGCTGCCGAAAAGGACTGCATTAGCGATTCTCCGAAAAGATCAACGCGGTATGTCTTGAGGGCGGTGGGCGAAGATCAACAAGCTGTGAGTCGCGCGGTAACTGTGGAAGTTGAGGAACCGGCTGGGGCGCCTCCCGTCAGGATTACGCGTCTCGAAATCAAGCAGACCATACTTCACGGTATGCAGATATGCTATGCGGTCCAAAATGCTGTCAGCGCCAATATTGATCCGGAATTTGGCGCCGTGAATTTGCCTGCCGATTGTAAGACTGTCAGATCGACCAAGCCGACAACCTTCACGCTAACGGCAAGAGACGCGAATGGGAATAGTGATCAAAGAAGCGTGAACTACACTCCTCGCGAACAGCCCCAGGAAACACCAATCAGAATCAAATCCTTTACTCCTGCGACCCAGGTCATCAACTTGGGCGCGCGAGCTAAAATCTGCTACAGCACTGACGGCAATGGCACGGCGGAGATTTCGCCTGAGCCGGGTACCGTGTCGCCTTCAATCCTGGGCATCCAGCGTTGTGTCAATGTTTCTCCGAAGGAGAGTACGGTCTATACGCTAACGGTAACGGGCCCGCAGGGACAAAAGGACAGCAGAAGGGTGACTGTCCGAGTACAAAAGCCGGGGATAGTGATTCAGTGATCGTCAAACAACAACTAGTGCTTCTTTAGGTACTGATGCAGTTTGAACGGCGCACACATTAACAAGATGCGGTGCGATGAGGTCAGTACCACCAGGCGGTAGCCGGTGGGTCGCGGTCGCCACGAGCACTTAACCCAATGCTTCGCTGGTTTCCATATTAGATTCATTCGTTGCGACTGACCCACCTGCTACCGCGAGGTGGTACTGACTTCATTGGACCGGAACTTTCGCACTGGCGGTAGTATTCAAAACTGCATCAGTGCC
>JBKOZZ010000076.1:0-9974 GCA_046726155.1 Acidobacteriota bacterium | reverse complement strand
TAGTTGTCTCAGGGTTGGGAAGGTGGGCTCGCCCCCGCTCTTACCGGTCCCGGGCCACTCTCTTTGGGTTTTTCACTAAGCAACGTCCGGGCGACGGCGATGAGAGCAGTTGCGCGCGGAGCTTCACGTTCAAAGCTGCGCGCCAGTTCAATTGCCTGGGTCGCATTCTCCTGCGACAGCGCGCGGAACACGCCGGGCAAGTTAAACTCATCGACGGTGCTGCTGCGCAGCGAACTCATATTCTTTGATTGCAGCCGCATCGTGAGCCGCCCATCTTCACCGTTGAATCCCTCGGCGGAGTTAGACGCCTTCGCGACTTCCAGCATCGTCTCCCAGGCACGCGCGCGATCGATGGCTAGCAACGCATTTGCCACAGCGACCAAACCACGCGGCCGGTCAGGATCCGAGACCTCGATCCGCCGGGCCTCGACGGCAGCGTCAGCAATGATCTCCAGAGCCTTCTCGCGATCAGCCGGCGGCAAACCCTTAGCGGCCTGGGTGAGTAACCAAACTTTCTGAATGTGCGAGAGCTCGCCCTGGCTGACCAGCAGCAGAGACTTCTCAGTGTCCTTTTTCTCTGCAGCGCTCATCGCCAGGTTCATATCCACGTAGGGCTTGACCTGTTTGCGTAACTCGCTGTCCTCGATTTTTTCGGTGAAGTCACGGGCGCGCATGTCTCCTCGTTGCGCGGCTCTAGCCGCCAGTTGCAGATACAACGCGTCACGTTCATCGGACGTTTTAGCGCGATCGATCCGATCGAGCAGCGACTTCTCAACGTCTTCGGTTTTGCGATCGGGAGTATTTGCCGGCTGTATTGGATTGTCCTCGTCTAAGTCACGCACATCCTGCTCGACGCCTTGTGCGAGCACGGCCATCTCGCTGCGCAGTTGATCAGTAATTTCTTTGGAAGCGTACTGTTCGAACAGTGGCAGCAAGCGGCGGATCACCAGGAATTTTCCCTGAAAGCCTGACGAACTGCGATCCTGTTCTCGCGAAGGCGAAGGCCGGAGCAAAATGCCCGCTGCGATGCGAAAGAAAGAGCTGCGCAACTCGGGCGCTACGTCTGGTGGCGGGGTGCGTTGGTTCATTTGCGAAGAATATTGGCCACCACCGGGCTCGAAAGTAATAAAGATGTGAGGCGTGAATAGATAGGACGAAAGTAGCGAGACGGTATTGGCGTCTGATTTTAAGTCTGTTTCCGCGATCCTAAGCAGCCGGGCGTAGCGCTGATCGGCCGCTGCGGCATTCTTGTCTCGCAGAAACGAAAGGAAGTTAAGCCCTTCCATCGTGACCGTTCCCAGAGCAGGGTCCGCAAACTGCAGCGCACGCTCCACATCAGCGTCGAGCAATTGATTTGCCAGCCCCAGACGTTGTTTGACTGAAGATGATGTATCAAGCGGATCGTTGCGTCCCGCCGAGCTGGCATCAGTCGCTTCTCGCGTGCGCGCATCTTTGAGTTTGTCTAACAGCTCTTCACCGAGAGCGCGATCACGCTTCGCAGCGAGGCGCAGAACTTCCGAGCGCAAATCGGGCGGTGATACCAGGGAGAAAGGTGCCTTGGGATTGCCTCCCTGTTGGCGCTGCCGTTCTTCTTCAGTGCGGCGCGCGCTATCCTGGTCGGCAACCTCGGCTGCATCCCAGGCCTTGCGAAAGAGCGCCCGTCCCTGTTCCGGATCAGGTTCCCAAAGAGCATCCGCGATCCGGGACAGCGTACGCGCGCGCAACTTTTGATCGGAGAAACTCCGGGCATCGTTTGCCAGGGAAACTAATAAAGAAAGAGCCAACGCCTTTTGTTGATCTACCTTGGCTTTTGTCACTACAGCGTTCGCTTTGTTTTTGTCGGCCGGCTTAACTGGGGTGACACCAGCAGCTGGAAGCGGAGCTCTCTTTTGGGAAGTTTCCTGGGCACCGATTGCTGAGGGCAGCGGAGCGAGAAGGAGGAGTGTCAAAAGTGAAAGCAAGCGAGAAGCGAAAGGAAGGGCACTGGAGGCCATATCAGTTCTCCTGTGGGATGGGTTATAGACACGTGTAGTTGAAGGATTAAACGTGCTGAGCAAGCTTCAGTTCCAGAAAAAGAATTTTGGGTGGCTGTTGGCGCTTTTGGTTCGACTGCGACTTGCCGCAACCTGCGTTGAGTTGGTTAGGGGAACACGCTGTAATGCGGCCGGGTGAAAGCGGTAGCAAGGTCGCGGCAATGCAAAATCAGACAGCCACCACTTCCAACTCAGGATCGATCTCCTGCTTGAGCATACCCTCGATTGCCATCAATGTTCCGGTAAGCGAGCTCGGGCAACTGCCGCAGGCTCCCTGGTAACGAATACTCAGCGTGTGGTCCTTGAGACCGAGTACTTCAAGGTAACCACCGTCGCCCATCAGCGCCGGCCGAACCCTCTCATCCAGTATGTCGTTGATTTTGATCAGTCGCGGGTCGTCGCTGGTAACCGCGGCGATAGCGCCGCCAACCGTTGCTGCTGCTGTCGCAGTAGAATTAACGGCTTCGGCTGCGCGGATGGGCACCGCAAGCGTGGGTAGCAAGTCGTCCCAATCGCCCTCGTCATCCTTCTCGATTGTGATCATACGATCCATATAGAACACGGAAACGACGTGGCCCACGTCGAATAATGACCTGGCAAGCGGGTCATCTTTTGCTTGATCGGCAGAACTATACTGATGAACTGTTCCATTACTGATGGCTTCTCTAAGAATAAATTTGACCGCATTTGGATTAGGTGTCTCTTCAATATCACTGATTTTAGGCATTGCTTAATCTCCGTTCATTTACCACTTCCATCACTAACAATGTTGCTCTTTTCCGGATGCTCATCAATATTATAACCAGTTTGGAGCTGAAGCGCAGTGGCGCAAGGTTAACGGCGAATTTCAGCCCCAAAAACTTCGAAAACTGCTGGTCTATTTCGCGACAAAGAACTATTGCCAAAGAGAGCGAGCGAGAATATACTCCGTCCCCTCACTTGCCCCCCCTTT
Organism: Acidobacteriota bacterium; assembly: GCA_046726155.1. Taxonomy (GTDB): domain Bacteria; phylum Acidobacteriota; class Blastocatellia; order Pyrinomonadales; family Pyrinomonadaceae; genus PSRF01. The sequence goes on along the minus strand of JBKOZZ010000076.1, from coordinate 6,989 downwards.
CAATTAAGGTGAGCCAAGTTGAGATAGAGGCAGGCGATTGCGAGGGTCGCCTGCCTCTCCTTTTTGGACTTTGAACTTTGAACTTGGTACTTTGAGCTTTGAACGCGATTAATTTATCTAAGTACAAAGCGCAGAGTTTAAAAGACCAGGTTTATGAACATCGGCATCACGGTCTATCCGACTTACGGTGGCAGTGGCATCGTCGGCTCTGAACTGGGAAAGGAGTTGGCCGCACGCGGCCACACGGTCCACTTCATTTCTTCCTCATTACCCACCCGTCTCACCGAGCTTAATGAACGCGTGCGCTTCCATGAAGTCGAGATGATGTCTTATCCGCTGTTCGAGCATCAACCCTATACGCTGGCGCTGGCAACCAAGATGGCAACAGTTGCCGAAACCGAAAATCTGGATCTACTTCACGTACACTATGCGATTCCTCACTCGATCAGCGCTATTCTCGCGCGCGAATCTCTCAAGCCGAAGCGGAGGCTGCCCGTCATTACGACGCTCCATGGAACCGACATCACTTTAGTGGGCGCCGATCGTTCGTATTTGCCGATCACGCGCTATGGTATTGTGCAATCAGACGGCGTCACTGCCATTTCGCATTACCTGAAAGAAGCGACGAAAGAGATTTTTCAGTTTGATGATATTGAGGTCATCCCCAACTTCATATGCCAGACTGATTATGCCCGCCACCCGGTTGCCGAGCTGCGGTCCTCGCTGGCTCCGGTAGGCGAACCGCTACTGGTACACGTTTCAAATTTTCGCCCGGTCAAGCGACCGGTTGATTGCGTTGAGATACTGTCACGGGTAGTTCGGAAGGGCATCGACACGCGGCTGGTGATGGTTGGAGATGGCAGCGAACGCACGAATGTTGAACACCGGGCGCGCTGTTTGGGGGTTTATGACAAGTGTGTTTTTGTTGGCAAGCAACCGAAGATAGTTGACTACCTCTCGGCGGCGGATGTTTTGTTGTTGCCATCCGAACAGGAGTCTTTCGGGCTCGCAGCACTCGAAGCGATGGCGTGCGAAGTTCCGGTTATTGCTTCTCGAGTTGGTGGTATTACGGAGGTCGTCACGGATGGCGAAACAGGATTTTTGAGCGCAGTGGGCGACGTGGAGAAGATGGCCGAGGACGCGGCGCGTCTATTAAGCAACGCGGAGCTTCGGCGCGAGATGGGCAAGCGCGCGCGCGAGTCGGCAGTGACGCGGTATCGCACTGATATTATCATTCCTCAATACATTGAGTTTTACAATCGGGTGCTTTCAAAGACTAATTAATGAGCCGGATTCTTCTGATTCTCTTGCTGGTGTTGCAGCCTCCGCTCGCGGGTTTGGCTCAACAGCCCGACAATTCAAAACAGCAGCCTACTCGTGTCCAAGCCGAACCGCAGCAGCCGTCGCGGCCCACCGCAGATGATGTCGTCAAGATCACCACTAACCTGGTTCAGGTTGACGCCGTAGTAACTGATAAAAATGGGAAGCCGGTAAAGGATCTGGGCCAGGATGAAGTCGAGATTTTCGAAGACGGCCGTCAGCAGAAAATTACAAACTTCTCGCTTATTACGTCGGAAGCGCCAGGCTCCCAGGCGGCGCCGTCCGCTCCGTTAGACAAGACCGCACCGCCGCGTCCACCGGTCCAGCTGCATCCGGAGGACGTGCGCCGCACCATCGCCCTCGTAGTTGACGACCTTGGTCTGTCTTTTGAAAGCACTCATTATGTGCGCCAGGCGTTGAAGAAATTTGTAGAGCAACAAATGCAGCCCGGCGATCTGGTAGCCATCATACGCACCAGCGGCGGGATTGGAGCTTTGCAGCAATTCACTGCAGACAAGCGACAGCTCTATGCGGCCATAGAACGCGTAAAGTGGTATTCCAGTGGCCGCTCAGGTATAGGCGCTTTTGCTCCGATTGAAGACAACTCCAGGCAAAGCGAAGAAGCACAGGCCGCTAACGAGGACTTCAATCAATTTCGTGAAGATGTCTTTGCTGTAGGCACGCTCGGGGCCGTTGCCTACGTTGTTAAGGGCATGCAACAGTTACCTGGCCGCAAATCAATTCTGTTGATTTCTGATGGATTCCGAATCTATAGCCTCGACGATCCGACTCGAAATTACCGAACGCTGGATGCCCTTCGCCGGCTAGTTGATCAAGCGAACCGGGCGACTGTAGTTATCTATACGATGAACGCATCGGGGTTACAGACATACGGATTAACCGCCGCCGATTCAACCGGTTCAATGAGTTCCGAACAGGTCGAGCAGCAGTTAAGTAATCGGCGCAACACCGCTTTCGAGTCGCAGGACGGTCTGGATTATTTGGCCAGAGAGACCGGTGGTATTGCAATCCGCAATAACAACGACCTCAGTGCTGGTGTTCGTCGCGTGATTGAAGATCAAAAAAGTTATTACTTAATTGGCTACCGGCCAGACGAGTCTACTTTCGATCCGAAGACTGGCGGGCGGACCTTTCACAAATTGCGTTTGAAGGTTACAAGACCAGGAAAGTTTAACGTGCGCATGCGCAACGGCTTTTACGGGTTCTCGGATGACGAGAATAGAGCAGTGGCGACCACACCGCGCCAACAAATCATTACGGCGTTGACCTCTCCCTTTGGTGCGTCGGGCGTGCACCTGCGGCTGACTACGCTGTTTGCCAATGATGCTAAAGTTGGTTCCTATATGCGCTCGTTCCTTCATGTAAATGCGAACGATCTCACTTTCACCGATCTGATCGATGGCTGGCATAAAGCAGATTTTGACGTCGTCGCTATCACGTTTGGTGACAATGGCAACGTCGTCGATGAAGTGAGCCGAAGCTATAGGATCAGAATAGCCGGGGAGGATTATCTGCGTTTGCAAAGGGATGGCTTCGTATATTTTTTGACGGTGCCGATAAAGAAATCCGGCGCTTATCAACTACGAGCAGCACTGCGCGATCACGGCTCCGGACACGTGGGTTCTGCCAGCCAGTTTATCGAAGTGCCCGACATAAAGAAGAACCGTCTGGTGCTCTCAGGCATCCTCGTAAATGCACTGGACCCTGCGATGCTGAAGAAGCCATCTGCCGAGCCTGCCGCCGCCGCAGCTAATCAATCGCCCGCGGGTCAAAACACAGAACCGAAGGCAGAGGCTAATCCTTCTAATCCGTTGAACAGCGTAGCCACGCGCAAGTTTAAGCAAGGCCGAATCCTACAATACTCGTCTGTTGTCTACAACGCGCGTTTAGATAAGACTACCGCTCAGCCACAATTGCGCACGCAGTTGCGACTACTTCGCGACGGTCAACCAATCTTTACGGGGAAAGAAACAGCTGGGAGTCTGAGCAATCAGGCTGACCTGAAACGAATTGCGGTCGGAGGCGCTGTACAATTGGGCAGCGAGCTGGCGCTTGGCGAATACGTGTTGCAAATAATCGTTACCGATCCACTGGCTGACGAGAAACACCAAGTGGCAACGCAGTGGATCGATTTTGAAATTGTTAAATAAACATTTTGGTCTTTGGTCTAAGTCCCAAGTCCCAAGACCTAAGAGCAAAACCCCAAGACCAACCCGTTCTTCTCGATGCGCTCCATAATCATTGGTACTGCCGGCCACATCGATCACGGAAAGAGCGCGCTCGTCCAGGCCCTCACTGGAAAAGATCCCGATCGTTTACCGGAAGAAAAGCGTCGCGGCATCACTATCGATCTTGGTTTTGCAGATCTCGATCTCGGAGAAGTGCGCGTGGGCTTTGTTGATGTTCCGGGTCACGAACGCTTCGTGAAAAATATGCTTGCCGGCGTGCATGGCATTGACGCCGTCGCACTCGTGATTGCGGCTGACGAGGGTGTGATGCCCCAAACACGAGAGCATTTTGATATCTGCCGCCTGCTCGACGTGCGCCTGGGTCTGGTGGTGCTTACGAAGACCGATCTGGTGGAAGACGAGCTGCTCTCGCTGGTGCGCGCCGAGGCCGAAGAGTTGGTTGCCGGATCCTTTCTCGAGGGGGCGCCGATCCTCCCAGTAAGTGCGCGGACAGGAGAAGGGCTCGAGGAATTCCGCGCGGCGCTGCGCCAGATTGCCAAAGACCTTCCGGCGCGTACTTCCGACTCTGTGACTCGGCTGCCAATTGATCGTGCCTTTACCATGAAAGGGTTTGGCACAGTAGTTACTGGTACGCTCGTCTCGGGTGAGATTGCCTCGGGCGATGAGTTTGACCTGCTTCCTGCGGGACTTCACGTGCGCGCTCGCGGGGTGCAAGTGCACGGAACTTCCGTTTCGCGGGCGCAATCGGGTCAACGAACGGCAGTAAACCTGGCCGGCGTTGACGCCGCCGAAATCGAACGCGGAATGGTGCTCGCTCCGATTGGCCGCTTCCATACGACACAGATCATCGATGTGCAGCTCAACGTTTTGCCGACAGCGCCGCGGGCCATCCGCACGCGTACGCGTTTGCGTGTTCATATTGGATCGGCGGAAGTGCTCGCGCGCATCAGGGTGCTCAACATACGCGGCGAAATCCCGCCAGGCGAAACTGCCTTCGCGCAGCTCAGATTTGAAACCCCCGTCATGGCATTGCACGATGAGCGTTTTATCGTTCGCTCTTACTCACCCGCAGAAACTATTGCCGGCGGGCTAGTCTTAGATCCTCAGGCAACAAAACACCGTGGCCGGGAATTTGCCAGGAGTCATGAACGTTTGCGGGCGTTAACTGGTGGGCAGCGACCGGAGAAGCTTGCCACGTTTGTGGCAGCCTCAGGCGATCAGGGATTAAGACGTTCGGAGATCGCAGCGCGAACGGGTTGGAAAGACGAGGTGGTTTCGCAAGTCGCGATTGAGGCCCAGAAAGCAAATATAGTTGAGGCGGAAGGGGTCTTCGTCGCAAAGGAGAATTTTGAACGGCTCGCTCAAAAAGCAGTGGAAGCAGTGAAGCTTCATCACCAGCGTGAGCCGTTGTCTCGGGGACTGGCACGCGAGACTTTGCGAGAGCGCAGCTTCGCTCATGCGGCCCCGGAAATATTTCGCGCGGTTATTGCGCGCCTGGAAAAAGATGGCGCGCTGGTTACGGAAAAGGATGTGGTCCGAGCTAGCAACCACGGAGTCGAATTGTCGCCGGCCGACACGAAGCTGCACGAAAAAATCGCTGAGGCTTACGAGAAAGCCGGACTCGAAGCGCCCATGTTTGATCAGGTGCTGGAAGCTGCTGGAGTGTCTTCAGCACAACGCTCGCATGGGAGAAAGATTCTTCAACTGCTCATCGATAATGGAACTCTGGTGCGAGTGCAAGGCGAGATGTTCTTTCATTCCCGGGCCCTCGACCATTTGAAACAACTCTTGCGCCACTATGCGACGGAGCATGAACCGGAGCGGCTCATCGATGTGGCAAAATTTAAAGACCTGGCAGGTGTTTCGCGTAAGTATGCGATTCCGTTGCTCGAGTATTTCGATAGCGAACGCATCACCCGGCGCGCCGGCGACAAGCGAATAATCCTGAAATGACCTTACGACCGGGTGGCGGCAAACGAGTAGCCCTATTCACGGAATTTACCACATTGAAACACTTGCGTTCCGCGTGGCGTGGCGTTAACATGCTGACCAAATAATCGGCTTTTTCCCTAAAACCTTCATAGCGACTCATTTATCGGAGGGAGACATGAAGATAAGAGAGCTGTTGTCCGCGCTGGTGGGTTTAGCTGCAGCCGTAGGGGCGATCTACTACTTCTATAAGTTTGTGACTTTCAGTGAGGAGGGAGGCGGTCATTCCTTAGGCTGGATGGCATTGGGCTTAGCGGCAGTTGCCTTCGTCTGCGGGTTAATCTACTTCCTCGGTCACGTGAATCAGGAAGAAGAGATTCACATCACTCAGTAAGCTGCGATTGGCTCGGGTGTCCCGACCCCTTCGCGGTCTATAGGTTTGCCGGCTGACCAAGCTGATTGCGCGCCGCTGTAGTTATTATCGAAATAGAATTTGACGCCGTTTGTGCACAGTAGCGGCTTCTGGGTGCGCAAACGGCGCTTAGTTTGTCCGCAAACCCAAACTACTTTAGGAGAGGCGAATGTTCATAGCGTCGATATTAGTGCTTGCTCAGGTGGATACAACTTTTAACAAGCCCAGCTACTTCATTCCAGTATTCCTGGGAATGTTTATGCTCGGCGCTGTTGCCTCGTTGGTAGCCGCAGTCCTCGGCTTCGCGCGCGCGCGCGCCTTTGGTCCATCGGCCAGATGGTTCTCGTTCGCCGCTGTGTGCCTGCTGTTGTTTCATATTCAAATCCTGGCTATTGGTTTCGGGGCTATCAGTAATTACACCGATCTGGCATTTAGTATGGTGGCCCTCTTCAATTTGTTTGTTGTCCTCGGGGCGGTCTGCGCGATTATGGGTTTTATTAGATTGACCAACCCACGCTAATGTCTGACGAGTTTAGCTTGTCGTTTGTTCGCTCATGGGCCTTCGCCGAGGAAGACGACAAGCTTAATTAAACTTATCGGACTGTTAAATCTCGTTTGATGCTCAAAAAAGGTCTTGTAATCGCCGCGCTCGCACTTGCTGTGAGCACGGCGTTTTTGTTGTTTCGCGAGCGTAGTCGGATCGATGGCAACTCGCAGTCAAATGCGTTTGTCGGGACGCGCGGCAGCCGATTTGTGATCGATGGGCGGGCTTTTCGTTTTGTCGGCGCCAATGTCTCTGTGATGTATCGCGATGAGGACCGCTTGCGCATGCCGGAAACTTTGCGGCAAGCCTCGCAGGCAGGCATTCGAGTTGTGCGCGTGTGGGCGTCGGGCGAAGGTGGGCCAGGTGACGTCGGGCCGGTCGCCGATCTGGCTGACTGGCCGCGCACCCACCCCTTGCGCTGGGCGCCTGGCCAGTGGAATGAAGAAGCGCTCGTACATCTCGATAACGTGATTGCCGAGGCTGCGCGAAACAAGCTGCTGGTGCAGTTGTGTCTGGTAAACTGGTGGCGCGATACCGGAGGTGTCACACAATATCTTCGTTGGGCCGGCATTAC
>JBKOZZ010000075.1:0-18863 GCA_046726155.1 Acidobacteriota bacterium | reverse complement strand
GGCTTGCAGTACGCGTTTTTCGTTCATGACAATTGGCAATTCAGCCAGCGCCTCACGCTGAACCTTGGCTTGCGCTACGAACTGCAACAACCACTCACCGAGGCGACCGGCAGACTTGCCACGTTCATTCCCACTTTGCGTGAAGTCGTACTCTCCGGCGATCCCCGATTCCCCGCAGCCTTGCTTGAGACCGACAAGAACAACTTTGCACCCAGGATTGGTTTTGCCCTGCGACTATTTGGCGACGATCGCACCGTGTTGCGTGGCGGCGGCGGGATTTATCACAGTCTGGAGAGCTTCAACGTCTCCCGCCAGCAACTCGCCAACAATTTTCCGTTTCTGAATCGGGTCCAATACAATCGTCCCTTCATCAGCGCGACTTCAACCACTCGCAATCCCGTCGGACTGACGTTTAGTAATCCGTTCCCCAGCGGCACCATTGCGGCGGCAAACGATACCTTCGGCATCGACACGACCAACAAGACGCCGGAGTTCTATCAGTTCAACCTGACCCTTGAGCGTGAGCTGGCGAAAGACCTTGCCTTCGAGATTGGTTACGTTGGCTCATTGGGTCGACATCTGGGACGCCGCTATAACATCAACCAATCCTTTAGCGTGCGTAACGCGAACGGGACGTTCTCGAATGTGAACCCCTTCGCCGCTCAATTCGGTAGCGCGACCTTGCAATATCAGGAACAGTCCGCGAGTTCGAGTTACCACTCGATGCAAACCAGTTTGCGGCGACGCATGACTGATGGCTTGACCATGCTCGTTTCGTACACGTTCTCTCGAGCGATTGACAATGCTTCGTCAACCAACAACTCAACGACAGGGACACAGAAGTTTCCTCAGGACATTTACAACTTTGCAGCGGAAAGGTCACTGGCCGACTTCCATCGCAAGCATCAATTCACAGCCAGCTTCAACTACTCGCTACCGTTTGGTCGCGGCCAGGCATTCTTCAAAGATGCGCACGGTTTGAAGCAAATTCTGCTTGGTGACTACCAGATCAACGGCATCGTTTCTGTGCTTTCCGGTCGTCCCTTCACGCCGCAGTACAACGCGCCGGATGTGGGTCAACAACGTCCCGATATCCTCAGTGACCCATATCAAAACATTCCCGCGGGCTTATTCTTCAATCCGGCGGCATTTCGCGATCCGAGCGACGTGATCGATCCCAACGATCCTTTGAACTTCTTCGGCAACGCCGGTCGGAACATCCTGATTGGGCCAGGCTTTAAGAATTTCAACCTCTCCCTCTTGAAGAATGTTTATTTAAGTGAAGGGGTGCGCTTGCAGTTCCGAGCCGAAGCCTTCAATGTTTTGAACCATCCCAACTTCCAGGTTCCAGTGTTCTTCCTGGACCGGGCAGACGTTGGCCAGGTTACTTCGACGTCAAACGAGGGCCGCGAATTACAATTCGCGATCAAGCTCCTGTTCTGAAGCGCGCAATGAATAAGGCAGAGCCGGCTCTGGCTGCCAGCTCTTCCTTCTCTCTGTCTGTCAGACTTTCAATATGCCGACATGTTTTTTCTCTATTCCACGAAGTCTAAACGAGAGTTAGAACATGTTGGCCGCCTCGGCGTTCTGACGTTGGCTATTGCCACTATCGTACTTACTTCGATTACTTCGATTAGTAGGGCTGATACTACCCGCGCGACTAACAGTAGCGACAATCCGATCGTTCCGTTTGAGCAACTTCTGAAGCGTCCCGTCACACTACGTCCCGTGTTGTCAGGACAGCACCCGCGTATCTTCTTCACGAACGAATCGCTGAAGCTCCTGCGCCGGCGGGCGCAAACGTCGGATCGTGAACTTTGGCAGGCCGTATCAAAGAACGTACGTGCGCTTAAGATGGCGCCGCCTCCGCCGGGTTCGCCGATGTTGAATCGCAGCGGCGTCGAACAGGTGGAGGGCGATTTTTCGCAATACGATGTGGCCTATATCCTGGCCGAAGCAACATTCGCTTACGCCATTGAAAGAGATCCCCGCTATCTCGAGGCAGCCAGGCGTTGGCTGCTGACAATCATCAAGTATGAGCCCTGGGGTTACACGTTTCGCTCACCGAACGTCGACTTACCGCCCGCGCATCTTCTTTACGCCGTGGGCTTCGCCTACGACGTGCTTTATAACGACCTCACTACTGCGGAACGTGATGCTGTGCGCGCGAAATTAGCGCGGCAGGCGCGCTTGATGTACGAGTTTTTTTCGTACAAGCGCGGCAAAAAATATTCTTACAGCCAGAATCACACCTTTATTCCAATGGCGGGATTAGGCGTAGCGGCCTTCGCGCTGATGGACGAAGAGCCGGATGCTGAGCAGTGGGCGCGTCTGGCCCGCGCGGTATTCGACCGCGTCCTCATGACGTTTGGGACTGATGGTTACTACTACGAGGGCTTTCACTACAGTGTCTTCAGTGTTCATTGGATCGTTCGTTACCTGGATGCGCTAGAACATGCGACCGGAGAAGATCTTTATCCGCGCATGCGCGAAAAGTTTCTACCTCTAAAATACTACGTGGCTCACTCCATACTCCCCGATGGGCGCAGCGTCTTCGATTTTGGAGACACCGGACGCGGTGCGGCGGAACGCAACAACTCAAAAACCGGTGAGCTCAACACCGGATACGAAGTCCTTTACCGCCTGGCGGCGAAATACAATGACGCGGAAGCGCAGGGCATTGCCGACTGGCTTCGTCTCAACCTTAAGACAACCACATGGGAAAAGGGCTGGGCCTTTCACGCGCACGATCCGCAGATTCATGCCGCGCCGATGAGTAGCGTGCCGGCGTCTTATTATTTCCGCGACAATGAAACTGCTTTCTGGCGTAGCAATTGGGAAGCTGGTGCCACAGCGTTCGCTTTCCGGTGCGGCCCACCTGAAGGTCATCATGTGACTGAGCTTTCACCGCTCCTTCCCGACTGGCGACAGAACACCGGCCACGCGCATCCGGACGCCAATAGCTTCATCATCTATTCCCACGACAAATATCTGACTGGCGACACGGGATACACGGGCATCAAGCAAACTAAAAATCACAACACCATTCTGGTTGACGGGCGCGGGCAGGAGAAAGACGGCCGGCACGAGGTCTTCAAGGACGTACCTTACGAACGGCTCAACAAATTGCGTCTGGCCGATCTCTGGTCAACGCCGGAGTTTTTCTACGCACACGGGCTTGGCGCACCCGCATATTCCTCCGATCTCAACCTGGAGCGTTTCGATCGCCACTTGCTCTATGTCGCGCCCGATTACTTTGTTATCTGGGATGAGCTGGCAGCGAATGTCCCGCGCGTCTATACATGGCTGCTGAACGCAGAAAAAAGCATTGTGACGCAAACTTCAAACAGCTTTGTCCTGCCAAACGGCAATGCGGAACTATTCGCTCAATGCCTGCTGCCAAACCCGATGACCTTTAAGGTAGAGCCTTTGATAGTGACGACACAGGGACGACCCGGCGAGGTCGAGAAGGGCGAGCCGGAACAACGGGGCGTACAGCTTGTTGAAAGAAACGCCGAACCGAGTCGCCACGTAGTGTTCCTTCACTTCATGATGCCGAACGGTAAGTCACTCAAAGGCGAGCGTCCACGCGTCTCAGCATTGCAGGGAACAGCGCAAGGCTTTCGTATCCAGTGGCCAAATGGCGAAACTGAAATCGTTCTGCTGCGCGGCAGTGATGAAGGCTTAAGCATGAACGGTGAGCGCGCTATCGTGCGAGTTTCACCGCAGGGCGCCTGGCAGCGGCTTATCTTGCAGAGTGGAACGCAACTATCACGCGGGAGCACGGAGCTTCTCCACTCGGTCAAACCAGTCTCAGTGGCTTTTCACATGACTGGACGATTGGCGGACGAGCGGAAGCTGCATGGCACGTTGTACGCGGAAACGCCGACCGTAGTCAGTGTCAGGGCCCCGGTCAAGCCACATGGCGTGCGAATAAACGGCGGTGACGTTAAGACCCAATACGATAAAAGTAGCGGTATGGTGAGTTTCACTGTCGGCGCCGGAACAAGCGTAATTGAGTGGGATTTGTAAGCACATTTTGCGCAGTGAAGCAGCGGGGTCAAGCCCGCCTTCCTGACTGCAAGTTTCCCACTTGAGCTTTCATACTCAAGATTTGGAATCTGATTCAACGTTATTTACTTGCAGTCAGGAAGGCGGGCTTGCCCCCGCTCTTTTTCAGCGCAATACAAGCTTGAACTTTGATGAAGTTGAGTGTTGAAACACAGAGCAGTCGGGAGGAGACGAAGCCCGGCAAGCGAGCCACAAGTGGCTTCAAATTACCGGGATTGCGCTGGTGGATCGTCGGACTGATCTTTCTGGCGACGCTGATCAATTACATTGATCGGCTGACCATCTCCGTGCTGGCCTCTGAGATCACGCGCGATCTGGGGTTGTCCAATACAGAGTTTGGCGGCATCGTCACCTGGTTTCTGCTTGCCTACACCATCAGCCAAAGCCTTTCGGGCAAGTTGTATGATCGCATCGGTACGCGCCTCGGCTTCACCTTCTCAATCATTGTTTGGTCAGTGGCGGCGATGGCCCATGCGTTCGCGCGAGGACTCGGCAGCCTGAGCCTTTTTCGGTTCATACTCGGATTTGGTGAAGCCGGCAATTGGCCAGGCGCCGCCAAGACCATCGCAGAATGGTTTCCGATCAAACAGCGCGCCTTCGGCATGGCGATCTTCAATAGCGGCGCGGCCATTGGCTCGATCGCCGCACCGCCGCTGATCGTATGGCTGGCCCAAACCTATAACTGGCAGACGACGTTTCTTGTCACCGGATCGCTCGGCTTTTTTTGGCTGCTGCTATGGCTGTTGTCCTACCAGACGCCGGACCAACACCGTTGGATCACACCAGCGGAGCTTGCGCTTATCCGCGCCGGACAGCAGACACCCGAGGATGTTAGCTCTGCTGTGATTGCCCGGCAGGAATCAGTTCCGACTGTTGAAGACATCGCGACCTCGGCAAATCCACTGCCAACCGAGGGTGCGCCGCGTTGGCGCGAGTTGCTACGCTACCGGCAAGTGTGGGCCATAGTGATAGCGCGTTTCCTGACGGATCCGATCTGGTGGCTCTATATCACCTGGCTGCCGAAATATCTGGCAGATGCGCGCGGGTTTAGTCTGACAAAGATTGGGCTCTTCGCCTGGGTTCCCTTTGTGGCCGCGGATGCCGGCAGCCTAACCGGCGGGTGGATCTCTGGTCACTTAATAGGTCGCGGCTGGAGTGTGGATCGCGCGCGCAAGATAGTCATCGTTGTGGCTGCACTGTTAATGCCGGCGGGCATTGCCGCAGCATTTGTTAATAACCCAATGACCGCCCTGGCCTTAATCGGCGTGGTCCTGTTTGGCTTTCAGGTTTGGATCAACAACGTCCAGACCCTGCCCAGCGATTTCTTTCCCGATAAGGCGGTCGCATCGGTGGCCGGCCTGGGAGGAACCGGGGCCGGCATCGGTTCAATGATCTTTATCTTTACCACGGGCTGGGTAGTGGACCACTTTTCTTATGTGCCGATTCTGGTAGCGGCAGGGATGCTGGCGCCAATCGGCACGTTGACTCTGTTTAGTCTCACTGGACCGATCCGGCGCGTTAAACTCAGAAGACCGCTGGGCGCGGTTACTGCTTAAAATCTTACAGGAGTATTTCATGCAGAACTTATTTAATCTGACAGGAAAGGTTGCACTGATCACTGGCGCATCATCGGGGATCGGGCGCGCGACCGCCGAGCTGCTCGCGGAGTGTGGCGCCGCAGTCGCGATTAACTATCACCAGAACGAGCAGGGCGCCGAAAGCTCATGCGCCGCAATTGCAGCGAAGGGCGGCCACGCTGTTGTCATTCAGGCCGATGTGACCCGAGCGGCTGATGTGCGTCAACTTATCGACCGCTCGACTCAGGAGCTTGGCCCGATAAACATACTCGTCAACAATGCCGGTTCGCTGGTTGAGCGATTGAAACTTCTGGAACTCACAGAAGAGCGCTGGGACTACGTGATGGATCTAAACCTGAAGAGCGCATTCTTGTGTGCGCAGGCGGTAGCGCCCGCGATGATGGAACGCAAAGAGGGCGCGATCATCAATGTGTCCTCCATTGCCGGACGAAACGGGGGCGCGCTCGGATCTATTCATTACTCAACTGCCAAAGGCGGTGTCATCACCTTGACAAAGGGTCTGGCCAAGGAACTCGCAGCTTACGGAGTGCGCGTCAACGCAGTCTCGCCTGGAGTTGTGGACACGGCTTACCACGAGACGTTCTCGACTCCCGAAATGATGAAGGGGTACGTATCAGCGATTCCGCTTGGTCGCGTTGGCACTCCGTCTGAAGTCGCGCGCGTCATCGCCTTTCTGGCTTCGGACGGAGCCAGTTTTCTGACAGGCGAAACTATCGAGATTAATGGCGGGATGCTGATGGACTAGCAGTCCGAACCGGCTTGCCGGCGAAGGCTGCTAGTTGTGGAGACTTGTGCCTGATCAAGTCATTTTCCATTTGTCATTTTCCATTTTCCATTTGTCATTGAAGAGCTATGGAAAGCGACACCTCCAACTTGAATCTGCGTCAGCGGCATCGGCATCGCCATAACAATCAGAAAGATGGTGGATGACAAATGGAAAATGACAAATGACAAATGGAAAATCAGCTTTTTGATTTCGTATATGACCAAATATCTCGCTAGGCTTCCAGCCCTCCTCCTGGCTTCCACCGTTCTGTCCGGAACGTTGTTGCAAACACACGCGCCGCTTGGCCCTAACCTCTCATTCGCTCAAGACATCCGCGAGTTGCAAAGAGAAACCACCACCGTACAAGGTAAAAAGGGCGCTCACCCGCTCACGCAATTGATGCATAGCGCGAACTCGCGCCTCCGTCCGGAACTGCGGGGCCGGCATCCGCGGGTTTACGTAACCGACTCCGAACTCGAATCTCTGCGCCGCCGCGCGCGCACAAGCCACAGAGAAGTCTGGCGCCTTGCGCTGCAACAAATGCGCGCTCTCAAGATCACACCGCCGCCCCCGCCCGCCGAAGCGCGACGCGCGCAGAACGAAGTCGGCATCGGCATTGCCGAAGCTGCGCTCGCTTACAAGATTGAAGGCGATAAGAAGTATCTCGAAGCCGCTAAGCGTTATATGGACGCGGCTGTGTCTTATGACATCTGGGGCTACAGCTATAACAAGCCGAACGTGGATCTCGCCGCCGGACACCTTCTCTACGGCATGGGCTGGGGATACGACTTGCTATACCACGATCTTACTGAGCAGGAACGCGCCAGATATCGCGACAAAATAGTCCGTCAGGCCCGCTTGCTGTTTGATTACTTCAAACCGAAGCCAGGCAAGACCTACGCTTACAGTCAGAACCACACCTTCATTCCGATTACGGGCCTGGCGATCGCCGCCTACGCGCTTTATGACGAAGTTGACGACGCGCCGCAGTGGTCAGCGCTGGCGCGCGCTATTTACAGCCGCGTGCTCGATACTTACTCGACCGACGGGTACTACTACGAGGGCTTCGAGTACTGGATTTTCTCGACGCCTTTTTTGGTGCATTACCTCGATGCCCAGGCTCACGCCGCCGGCGAAGATTTATACGACCGCCCCGGCTTCCGAGAAATGTATAAATACGTGGCCCACTCCATGCTTCCTTCGGGTCAATACGTTTTTGACTTTGGCGACATCTTCGAAGGACCGCTCACGCGCGCAGGCAAAGGTGAGGAGTATCCGCGCACGCATCCCGGTGGGCACTTTCACACTAACTACAACATTCTCTACCGGCTCGCGCAACGCTTTCGCAGTGGCGAAGCGCAGGGCGTCGCGGCCTGGCTGAAGAAGTTTGGGCAATTGAACGCGGAGAACTACTGGTCGCTGCTCTGGTATGACCCAACAGTTAAAGCTGTCCCAATTGAAAAGCAACCGGCGTCGCATTACTTCCCCGACCACGAGGTAGTTTACTGGCGCTCGAGTTGGAGTCCGGATGCAACTGCCTTCGCCTTCAAGTGTGGTCCTCCCGAAGGGCATCACGCAGCGAAGCTGCTGAAGCAGTTTCCGGAGTGGCGTTTATCGTCGGGACACGCACACCCCGACGCCAACAGCTTCATCATTTATGGCGGCGGGAAATACCTTACGGGTGATTCCGGCTACGCGGGTGTGCCTCTCACAGTGCATCACAATACCGCACTTATTGACGGGCGTGGGCAGGGTCGGGAAGGACAGGGCCACGATGCCTTCGATGGTGTGTCTTACGATCAGTTAAACAAGATTAGGATCACCATCGCTGAGCTCGCGCGCCGATCGGTTATCGTGCGTGGCGATGCGACGGCGGCATACCAACCTGAATTGGGCGTTGTCACTTTCAAGCGGGAATTTCGCTTTGATGTCAACGGTTTCGTGATCAGCGACGAGATTCAAACTAAACAACCGCGCATGTTCACGACCCTGCTACACAGTGACGACGGCCTGAGTCAGGCAGGTGAGCGACAGTTTGTAATCAACGCTGCGGGGACAAGGTTAAGAGCTAATATCGAAATGCCTGTGCAGACTCGCAACACGATTGAACCTAACGACCTGACGGCTCCCGGTCCTCCCGGTTCGGTGGACAAAGGCGAGAGGCAGGTGCGGGGGCAACGGCTGTCTATTTCCTCAATCGCGCCGGCAAAAGCTGCGCGCTTTCGCGTGTCGCTCAAGATTGAGCAGGAAAGATAATGCATTGATCTTTCCCACGCATCCATGTGTTTTGTGTAGTTTTGAGATGGCTCATTAGTAGGATTTCAGGAGACTCTTTCTCTTCGCGGCCTTCTCTTCTTCTGTCAAATTAAGGTTGTAGTCGTAGATCGCGCTTTCCCAATCTCCGTACATTGCATTGGGCAGCGCGATGAACCGCGTGCCAAACCGCTCTTTATTCTGCTCCACTGCCGCAACACGATCGGCGACCGTCTTACTATTTTCAAATACTTTGGCGAAGTCGTTGAGGTTATCCCCCATCAGGAGCACGATGCGGTATTTCGCGCTCACGGCCTGTCGGCGCGCCTCTTTGCTTGAACTATTGGCGTCAGTCCTGACGAGTAGTGTTTGGTCATTAACGTCGGGAACTCCGAGATTCTTCAAATTGGCCGCAGTGGCCTCTCTCTCCAGGAGTTTACGATTAGTAATGTAGAACACCCGGACGCCCCGCGAAGCGGCATAGCGCAAGAACTCGACCGCGCCTGGTATCGCCGCCGCTTCCTTACGGTTGACCCACGCTGTCCAACTCTGCGCGTCGTAGTTTTGACGGTTCTTCACCAGCATGGCCTGATAGCGGCTGTTATCCAGCACTGTCTCATCAACGTCAACCACGATGGCGCGTCTCATTCTGCTCCGGCGGTTTAGCCTCAGATCGCGATCCAACATCATTCGTGCGAGAGTGAACGCCTGATATGCCAGCGCACGCGCTTCGCCCGACGATTGTGTCCAGAGAATCGAGCCTTCCTGGTATTCGTTATCCGCTTGCTTCGGTACGGCTGAGGTGGCCGTCTGGGCGAAGGTCGTGAGAGAACAGGTCAAGGTTAACAGCGCCAGACTGAGCCACAGTCCTCTCACCCCTTGTGAATCATTAAAATTCATGTCTCGTCTCCCCCTTAAAATCGAAGTGGTATGTTTAGAACGTGAAATCGCGCGTCAGTTTGACTTGAAAACTATACGAGGGGCGTTCGAGGCCAACGCCAGTGGTCTGATTGTAGATGATGAATAGATCACTGTTGGGGCGATAGATGTAGCGCAGCCGAACGTTGATCGTCGAAATACGTGCCGCCGAATTCAATTGCATTAAGGCTGAAGTCAGAAGCTTCCGCGAGAAGTTATAGTTCACTCGCCCGGCAATTAGGTTGGTCGTGAAATTGCCCTGTGTTAGTCGAACATTGTTAAAGCTGTCGGTGAGGTCGAATAAGAAATGCTCGCTTGGTCTGAAGGTAAGGCCGCCTGAGATATCGTCCCGCTTTCCCGAATAGAAATCACCCCACTTGTATCTGCCGGATAAAATCAGCTTCTTACTGCTATCGCTGGTGAAGGAAACCTGCGGCCGGTTGAAATGATAGGTGCCGACCGGAATCGTAATTCCCGGTCTTATCTCAAAAGGGGTATTGAGCACATCAGTGACGTCTTCAATGGGCCGGAAGAAAAAATCCGACGAATTCTTGAATTCTGTATCCCACGAAAGTTCTATCTGCTTTGTAGCGAGCTTACCTCGTCGATCGGTGTAGTATTCGATTTGTGTTTCAAATTCCATCTGCCGCACGTGCGGGATGAAGCGGGGCCGGGGTTTATAAGCGAGTTGTCCGAAGTACTGATGAATAGCGTTCCGTTCTACGAACCCGACTTCGGGATTGAAGTTCTTTCCTATGTCCTCGTAAACAGTAATGAAGCGCCAGAGGTTATTCTCGAAGCGCGAATCAATTCGCGCTGAAACGAAACTCGATCGCACACCGGGCGTCGCGGTCCCCATTAGGAATGCCTTAACCAGATAGTGGTCAGTCAGATTGAACTCAGCGTCTATGCCGGCGCCACGGTTGTATGGAGTGCCCCCTGATGACGTAGCACCTTGCCGATTAACGAACATCGCGCCGATGAAGGATCGCTTCAAGATATCGCGCTTGATGCGCGCGACGGTAAAGTGCTGGCGAGGGATTCCGAATCCTGACGCAGAATTGCCGAGCTTGCGCGTCTGCACGTGCAGAAACCCCAGATTGTAATGACCAACCTTGCCGGTGAGCTTAGCGCCATAATCGATTGGCACCGGAGCGCCATCATCGGTGAGTCCTATTCGGCGGGAAAAGAAAAGCTGATTAGATTCTGCTCTTCCAAAGAGAAAGACACCTGCATTCTCCAGAAAGAAATCGCGCTTTTCGGGAAAGAAGACTGAGAAGCGTGAAAGATTGACGACTTGGTTGTCGACTTCTGCCTGGCCGAAGTCGGGATTGGCTGTGAACTCTGCCGTGAGCGATGGCGTGATCCCGATCCTCGCGACCTCCAATCCGACCTTAGCTTGCGCGCCCGCGTCGAAGCCCGGCTGCCCGATTAAACGCGCACCTTCGCGCCAGCCGCCTGACGCGTATGGTTTTATTTCCACCAACCGGCGCCGTTTTATTTGTTCGACCCCGGTAAGTTCACCAGCTTGCGACACTCGTTCCAATCCAAAGGAACGCTGCCAACTAGTCCACAGATCCTCTTCGGTTTTGCGGCGAACGATGCGCGCGAGGTTCAGGCCCCATGCGCTCGTCCCTTCAATGAAGCGGAGCGTGGTTAGCGGTATAGCAATTTCGACTGTCCAGCCGCTTTCGTCAATGCGCCCCGCCGAAACCCAGGGCGCATCCCATGACAGATTTATGTCTCGACCTTCATCGGTAATCAGTGCGTCCTGCTGTGTGCCCAGAGGATTAACTGCTAAGCGATAAGCATTGCGGCGGTCATGGTAAGTATCGAGGATTATCTCGACCTTATCGTCGTTGGAGAAGCCAGCATCACGCACCAGCTCGCGTGCGTTGATGTGTGCTGGCTCAGAGTCAAAAGCGTGAATGCCTATGTAGAGATTTTTCTCGTCAAAGAGAACCCGAACTTCGGTCTTCTCTGTGGCGGGAGTTCCCTCATTCGGCTCTTGCTGCCGAAATTCGCCGGCTATCTCGGCTTGTGACCAGACGACCTCGTCCAGCTTTCCATCAATCTTGATGGGTTCGGTAACGCGCAGCACTTGAATCCGCGGCGTGCCGGTGTTTTGCGAGGCCGACTGGGGCGCACTCTGTATCGTGGCTTGATCTAATGTTGGAAGTTCCTGTCCCTTGGTGATTCCGCCCAGAAAAGCAGGAGAACCCAAAAAGATCATAAGTGAAGCGCAAAGATACCTGCGTGTTGACCTCGTCTTGCGGGGGAGAGACATCACATCATTTGTCGGTGGGAATTGCGATCCTCAGCACTGGCTTTCCATTGATATTCTGTAGCGGCCAATAAACGCGATGCGTTTTCTGATCGACAACCACTGTGTGGGCATTCGGTGCAAAAAAACCTTCGCCGATCTTCTGCAGATTGCGACCCCTTACGTCGAAGATTGAGATTACACCGCTCTCAGCGGAGACGTAGAGCCGACCGTAATCCTTATCGAATGCGAGAACATCGGGATCTGCTCCAACGGCGAAAGTGGCTGTTATTTTCTTCGTTTCCAGATCGAATACCACGAGCTTCGAATTGTCTTCGCAGGCGGCGAAAGCCAGACGTCGCTCGGAGTCGATTATTAAACCGTGGCTGCCTTTACAACCGTTCAGCGAATAACGTGCAGTTATCTGATCGGAATTTGGGTCAATCTCCGCCAACTCTTCTCGCCCTTCAACAGTGACGAAGATACGGTCAGACACTGAATCGTATTGACTGTTTCCCGCGCCACCGCCGAGTTGGACTGTGCTTAAACGCTGGTTTGTCTTCGCATCAATTACTGTTTCCGTCTTGCCGCGCAGATCAGAGACATAGATCTTGTTTTCTTTGCTCGCATAGGCGATGCCATCCGGGTAGTCTCCTGCCGGCACACGCGCGACAACGTTCAAGGTTTGATCATCAATGACGGCCAACTCATTCGTTCCTGTGGCTGACGCGTAAACATGATGAAGTTCGGGAACGGCTAGTACTCCATGCACCCGCTTCAGGTCTTTCACGTCCCCAACAGTTGTTTGCTTGTTAACATCGAACGCTGTCATTAAATCAGAACCCAAGTGGGCGATGTAAAGACGACCACTGCTGCTATCCAAGCTCTGATAATCCAGGCGAGTGGTTCCGCCGGTCAATGGAACGTCGATCAATGTTCGCAGCGGCAGATTTCCAGACGCAGAGCCTTCCGAGTTCTCAATCACAGTCGTGGATTGGTTTGGTTGAGTATTCGCGCGTAGTCGTGTCAGCCGAGCCGAACAAGCGGCCAACAGGAATACTACTGCCCCAAAAATCACGACCGGGATGACTAAGAATCGAGCAGCATCGATCTGCGCTACTTTTCGATTACCAATCGTCCGTACTTTACTCAGTTGTAGCATGAAACCTCACTCTCGAGTCCGTTGCCACCAAATAACCGCAGGCAGAATAAACTTTAGGAAGCTAAATGATTCAATCCATGCGGGGGAAACCACCCTTCCCAACCCTGAGATCTTCCTTCTTGAATCATTCTTGGTGACTCTGTGGCTGAATCCACTATTCGGGCAGGCGCTCTAGTTCATAGACTAGCGTTTTAATCAACTGCTGTGCCTGTCAAAGTCGGCTACAGATGGAAGGTACTCTCACCAGTCAAACGAACCGCCTCATGCGTCGCGTTCTAACTTTTCCATGATTGAGAGCAGTTTCATCCAGTCTTATCTAATCAGGATCTTGATTCTTTTCGTTTCGAACCAATTCTTCTCTCTCTTGCATCAAACCTAGTCGCATCGCATCGAAGATGGGAAGCCGAGCACTCGTCGGCATTGGCGTCTTACCCTGGACTGAGAACCATATGATTTGATTCAGGGTTTGCGGGTCCGCCATATCCGCATGCGAAATATCCTGCTCTTCCGTCCGCCGCATCCAGAAAGCGGTAGCAGCATCGCGCGCCGGTGGCGTCAACAGGTTGTCGAGAGCGACATTTGGGAGGCGAGCTCTATAGGGTTGCAAGTCCGCTTCCGCGCGAAAGATGTTTATCGGAGTGGCGGTCGCATCGAGCTGATTCATGGGGCTGATTCCCAGCAGCAGCTCCATCGTGCGAATCAAGCTGACAGTATCATGAAAGTCGTGAATGAGTAGGCCGGGCCGGTTGTAAGCACTAATCACAAGGATGGGCGACCGATGAGCGTCGACATGATCGGGCCCATCCTGCGCGTCGTCTTCAACCACGAAGATCGCGGTGTCTTTCCAGTACGGGCTGTTCGAGACTTCTTCGACCAATCTTCCGAGGGCGTAGTCGTTGTCCGCGACAAAGAATTGAGGCGTCGGTCTGTGGACCTTGATGCCGTCAGTGTGATTATTGGGCAAGCGCAAAATTGAAAGGTTAGGCATGTTATCTGGTTTCGCAGCCACTCGATCGGAAACGAAGCGGTTGAACTCCTCCAACCACGCGCCGAGCCTTGACGTTCCACGGAATCGTCGCTCTGTGCCTGAGTTGCTTATTAGTGGGCTGATTGGTTCGGCGGATTGCTTCGCGGTTCGGTACGA
The DNA here is from genome assembly GCA_046726155.1 of Acidobacteriota bacterium. Taxonomy (GTDB): domain Bacteria; phylum Acidobacteriota; class Blastocatellia; order Pyrinomonadales; family Pyrinomonadaceae; genus PSRF01. The sequence goes on along the minus strand of JBKOZZ010000075.1, from coordinate 4,688 downwards.
CTCGATCGTCATCGAATCGGGCGTGTCCAGATCAAAACTGCGAACCGAATTGCTGAAGTGGGCCTCCAGCGACTTCTTGGTGGCAAATGCGGAAACGGTCGGCGAGATGTCTGGGTACGCTTTGGAATGATTGGTTTTAATCGCGGTTACATCTGCTGCTGAAAGAGTAGCGACAAATTCGCCGTAGTTGCGATAGGTCAAACCGGCCCGGGCTGCAGCATCCCAAAGGTAGAGCGTCTGCGGTTCAGCCACGTCCCGCGAGCCATGCAGATATGGTACAAAACGGCGCATGAAGTTCGCGATGTCTTCGGCCGAAACTGCGGGACCAAACAGCGAGGGGGCATTTCGGACAGGATCGTAGTCAGGCAACCGGTTGAAACCTTCGTAGTCGTATCCGCGTCCGCGGTGGCTGTATTGCCAGCGAAAGGCTTTATCGACATAGTCATTGGAAAAAGCTGCGGTCGACCAGTTATGGCCGTCAGGACTCGCCTCCGAATTAACAAAGAAGCGATCGAAAAGTCCAAACCGAAGTGCCAGCGCATGGTAATTCGGTGTAATGTCTTGCGCAGTACCGACGTTCCGCTGCGCAGCTTCACCCGATCCGAAGATCGCCAGCTGTGGATCTGCGTCAGCACGTGTTCCATCGCCGGATCTTTCCAGGTCCCCTAAAACCTGATCGTAAGTACGGTTTTCTCTTATGACATAGATAATATGTTTGATTGGAGAAGACCCCGGAAACAGCCTGGTTTGGCGGGGCCCAAGCAGTCCGTTATTTCGCATCACGAGTTGCGTGTAGCCAAGTAGTGTCGGATCGTCGGGTTCCGGCAGTACGCTGATATTTCCCACGACCTCAGAAACGCTGTACTGTCCGCCTTGCTTGCTCCCACGACCACCTCCAGCAGGAAAGCGATCATTGGCTACGTTTGGGACACGACCCGAGTTGTTAACAACCACCGACGAGTTTTCGACTCCTGTGCCTTTTCCGTTGCCAACGAAGATTGTCCCGTTGGCTACTGACACGGCCGATGCGTATTGTCCTGTTGGTATGAAGCCACGCACATGGCTGACATCCTTCTTCGGACGCGCCAGATATGTCGGCTTGTCAGACGTGTTGGAATTATCGAGTGAAGTCAGTGAGAGCGTTACTACCGCAAGCGAATTACTGTGGGCGTTTGCCACATATAAAGTTGTACCGTCCTTATTTAACGCAAGGCCTTCCGGACTGTTCCCCAACAACGCATCTTCAGCCAGGCGAACGTTAATCCGTTCGACTTCGCGATCGTATCGCGTATCAATCATCGAGACGGTGTCATCATCAGAGTTGACAACGTATAAACGACTTCGCCTACCGTCCCAGAGCATCGCTGTTGGATGACGTCCAACGGGAACATAGGAGACTCTTTGTCTGTTGTTCGCGAAATTTATTACTGCGACGGAATCATCATTCCAACATGAGACGTAAACTTTCGACGTGGAGTCGCGTGAGCCGCCACGCCGGCGTTGCTCCGATGGGGCAATTTGATGTGGCGACAGCTTAAGAAAGCCAGCGAAATCGCGAGCGCCGGGAGGACCATAAGGAATTGCTATGACCGAGTATGGATACGTGAAATGCTCACCGTCTGGACCGCGCCTCCCAATTAGTTGGATTGTCTCGAGCTCTCTGGCGCCACGAAGATTGCGGACGATACCCAGACTATCGCCGAGATTATTGGCGACAAATAGAGTGTTGCCATCCGGGCTGATAGCGAGGCCGGCTGGATACACCGGCGCCCGATTGTCGTTATAACGTGGCGATGGCGCCATCGTGGTAAAGCCGCTGATGTCCAGGAACGGCGCTTCGACGGTCGTGTTCGGACCCGGCGAGGTTGGAGTGATCGGATTCTCGGTTCCAGGCCGGAAGCGGAAGATCCATATCTTGTTTTCGAATCCTCCCGAGGCATAGAGGGAGTAGGAACCGTCTTCGTCCGCTGTCGGCGAAAAGACCAAGCCTACATTCACGCTTTGGGGCGAAGGGAAGTAAACATTCTGCACCACAAATGGCGCTGGACTGGCATTAAGATCGATGACCGTAAGCGATTGCTGGCAACAATTCCCGGCTGCGTTGAACTGAATGCCGAATCCACTGTTCACCGCAATGAGATAACGGCCGCTGCCGTCATGCCCGGTATGATCGGGACTGCGGACAAGATCAACCGGCAGTGCGCCCACCGCTGGTTGCCTGGTGGTCGCATCGATTATGAGCGAGCCCGCAGGCGTTATCCGTCGTCCTTGACTCGCTGGTTCGTCCTCGTGGCTTAGGCTTGCCGATGATGGCCTGCCACTCATCAAGCCGGCCAGGGCCAGACTCAAAAAACAAAATACGAGCAGGCTATTGGTGCTTTGCTTGTGCCGCATTGTATCAGTCGCAATACTACGTGATTCTGGTCGTGTCACGCATCAGTTCCTGCTTCTCACGGAGCTGTTGCGGCCCGGCTAGGTTCCCCCGAGCGTGAGCTTGTCTCATTCCTGTTACATATCAATTAACCGACTGCCCACTAAGGTGGTACCAATTGGAACGATTGCTTGGCCAAATGCTCCTTCTCGGAAATGGGACGCCGGCAATACAATTTTCAGGAACCTCGATAGAGATTAGCCCTCGTGGAAGTCTAGTTAAGTGGCATGTAACGTGATTCTAACCTATCGGTGATCCCGCTGGTCCGTACTGATGGAGTTTGAATACTGTCGCCAGTGCGAACGTTCTGCTCCCATGAAGTCAGTACCACCACGCGGTAAAGGCTGTGTAACAACTCCGCGTTGCCGTGGTCATGAGGTCAGTACCACCTTGCGGTAGTACTGACCTCATCGCACCGCATGTTAATGTGCGCATCGTTCAAACTGCATCAGTATCCGCTAGTCTCTATTCTTGACTGCTCGTTCCAGAAAGAGTATAGTCTCTTACTGGAGGTAAAGAAAGTCGGATGGCGCGGCACAAAGAGTTCGACCGGGATGAGGTCCTCCAGAAAGCGATGGAGGTGTTTTGGTCGCGCGGCTATGAGGCGGCATCCATTCAGGATTTAGTGGGTCAGATGGGCATCAACCGTCAGAGTCTCTATGACACTTTCGGAGATAAGCATGCGCTTTATTTACAGGCGCTCGATCGATACCATGAAGTGGAGACTCGAAAGATATTTGAGCTGCTCGAAAAGCCGGGATCGGTGAGAAAGGCGCTGCGGCAACTGTTCGCCGGCGTTATTGAAGGTTCGCTCATCGACGGGCAGCGTCGCGGCTGCTTGATGGGTAACGCGATGTCGGAGTTAGCCGGACGCTGCAAGGAGACGGCAGCCAAAACGTGTAGCAACATGGCGGCGGTGGAGGGCGCTTTTTATCGAGCTTTGCTGCGCGGAAAGAAGGATGGTGAACTTAAAGGTGTGCGCGATCCGCGCGCCGTGGCGCGATTTCTCTACAGCAGCCTCCAGGGTCTGGTACTGATGGCGAAGGCCACTCAGGATCGCGAGACACTCGAAGATGTGGTGAAGGTCACGCTCTCGGTGCTCGACTAAATTTTTTTGACCTGTTCTGGAACGCGCGTTCCAGAACTGGCGAGGGCTTCCAGGCTGCGCGAGCATGGGGGCCAGGGAAAATGATACATTCAATGAAAGTGAGGAAATCGTAATGGGTAAGTTGGATGGCAAAGTAGCGGTGATCACCGGAGGTAACTCCGGCATTGGTTTGGCGACGGCGAAAGAGTTCAAGGAACAGGGCGCACGGGTCGTAATCACGGGTCGTGATCAACAAACTCTCGACGAGGCCAGGCGAGAGATTGGTGGTGACGTGCTGGCCATACGCTCGGACACGTCCAATTTGGCGGAGATAGACAAGCTATTCGCAGTCGTGAAGGAAAGGCTCGGCAAGATAGACGTGCTCTTCGTTAATGCAGGGATCGGTAAGTTCGTGCCCGTTGAGGCGGTGACCGAAGAATTATTTGATTCAATCATGGACATTAATTTCAAAGGCGCATATTTCACCATCCAGAAGCTGCTGCCGCTTCTTAGCGACAATGCTTCGATCATCCTCAATACGTCGATAAACGCGAACATCGGGATGCCGAACACCAGCGTCTACGCGGCGAGCAAGGCGGCGCTAATCACGCTGGCGCGAACACTGTCAGCCGAGCTCGTTGGTCGTGGCATTCGCGTCAACGCCCTCAGCCCTGGCCCCATCAGCACGCCAATCTTCAACCGGCTCGGTTTACCGCCCGAGTCGCTTCAGGAGATCGCGAATAATATTAAGGAGCAGGTGCCAATGAAGCGGTTCGGAAGACCTGAAGAGATCGCCAAGACGGCGCTCTTCCTCGCCAGTTCCGATTCTTCGTTCCTATTGGGTACCGAGATAGTTGCCGACGGCGGCATGAGCCAGCTCTGAGCTGAGGAGTAATTTACAGCTACTGACTGACTTTGCAAGGGAGAAAACAAAATCAAGGACGAGGTTCAAGCATATGTGGGAAGAAATTGAATTATTAAGCGACGGACATGCTGAAGCCGCGCAGGCAGGAACAAGCAGAGATCAATCCACCCATTCAGAAACGGATGAAGAGCTTCTGGACGCTTATTCGCGCGCAGTCATTACGGCGGCGGAAAGAGTTAGTCCGTCGGTAGTCTACATCGAAGTCGAACAACCGGTTAGAGGCGGAAGAGAAAATGCTCCGCGAA
>JBKOZZ010000074.1:0-16200 GCA_046726155.1 Acidobacteriota bacterium | reverse complement strand
CGATTTGCTCTGGCGTGCTGTCTTTCGAGAGTTTTGGCACCTTTCCTTTTACGCTCTCACGAAGTTTCACATACTGCTGCACGCGCGCTTCGAATCTCTTTATCGTTTTCTTATCTGCAGGTGAAATTGCCGGTTGAGCGGCCTCAACAATCTGGTCTGCCACTTTCTTCTGTGCGGTAGCTGTTGCCGCCAGTGCTGTCGTTAAGAAAACCATCACGAACACAGCCACGCCGACTGTGCACCTTGTAGATATGTGTTTCATGGCTCCCAAAAATTGCAAACACGATGCCAGCAACTTCTAAAGATAAGGCTCGAGTTGCACACCACTCCTTCAGCGATCAATAGAACAACTTTCGCGCGTAACGAAAGGCTGTGGCAATTGAAAGACAATACGAGCGCAATTCGACCGCGCTCAAAACGCCTCACGCATGTATTCATTTATGTTTGAAAGCGTACGGTGACGATACGGCGGACGCTATTTCTTCCTAACGGCAAGCGTCAGAAACTGACCTTCAAATCTTAGAAAGGTCTGGGTTTGCGCAGATCGACAAGTCACCTGTTCGTCCACACCCGTGGCACGCCGCACGCATCGAAAGCAGCGCTTTCTCTCGAGTTCTCTGGAAATATGGCTGGACCAGGGTGAGGTTTAGACTCTGCGCAGCTTTCATCAACACGGTAATTGACCGAAGGAGGTTGTATGTCCTTAACCGGAAGAGCATTCCCAGCAAGAGCAATTGCAGGCAGAGTGATTCCCGCAGAAGCAGTTCGGGTAAGATTGATTTTAGCCGCATTGCTTTTCAGCATTTTATTGCTGTTGCTCGCGCCGCCTGCTTACGCACAAAGGCCAGTCCGCGTCCTCGTACCGAGACCGATTCTCTGGCGCGAGCCGGGTGACATCAAATCTCGCAACCTGCGATATGGTCCCGGCTCGCCTGAACTCGCGCCCCTTCCGCCTTTCACATTCATCGAAGAAGACAAGAAAGGCGAGTCACCAAAGTTTACTGCTAAAGACGCGCGCGGTATCGAGTGGACTGTAAAACTCGGTGAGGAAGCACAAGCCGAGACGGTAGCAACGCGACTTGTTTGGTCTGTCGGCTATTTCGCGGAAGAGGCTTACTATTTCGACAGTGTGCCGGTAGAGAATATGCCGCGTTTGTCACGCGGTCGAGATTACGTGGCGGAGGGCGGCATACTGCGAGGCGCACGCTTTGAGCCTAAGCGGAAACATTTGACGAAGGGACCAAACTGGGACTGGCACGACAATCCATTCAAGGGAACACGAGAGTTGAGTGGGCTGAAAATACTAATGGTTCTGCTCAACAACTTCGACGCTCGCGAAGAGAACAATCGAATCTTCTATGTGCAGCCTTTGCAGCAGGGGGGCAGGCGGGAAGCACACCACTATGTCACCGATCTCGGGGCAACGCTGGGGCGGGCTGGAGGTCTGGGTGGAAAACGGACGAAGAATGATCTGGAAGATTTTCTTTCGACTCGCTTCGTGATGGGAGTAGAAGATGGAGCGGTCGAGTTTGATTATGACACTCGGCCGACGAAGCTCGGGCACTTTAGCATTCTGTACCCGCCTTATTACCGCGGCGAGGTGAAAAAGGAAAAAGCTATGCGCGGCATTCCCGTAGCCCACGCTCGTTGGATTGGATCGTTGCTCTCCCAATTGACCGATGACCAACTGCGCGACGCTTTTCGTGCTGCAGATTACTACGAAGACACGATGAACCGTTATGTCCAGGCGTTGCGCGAGCGCATTAACCAACTTACGCGATTGTAAGGACGGGATAAGAATCAAAGCCCACGGTGGAGCGCAGGCAAGGCAAAGTCAGAACCGGGAGCAGTAGCGACCGGGTGAGACTCGCACTAGCGCTTCGTAAGATCAACTCCTCTACGTGAAGGTAGTCTTTAGGTAAAGTTAATCCCGGTCGCTACCGCTTCCGGTTCTGTATTCGTCGACCCACGATAAGAAACTGGGCTTTATGCCGCCCCCTCGTGGAAATGATTCACACCAGTTTAATTCCTAAGGACGCGATAACAAGTATCGATTAGTGCATTTTGTTGTTGTCCACAACCATGCTGACCGGCTCTTCCCTTGTCACGGCGGCTGGCAAAGTTTTATCCTACCGTATCCCAACAAAGATAATTTTATTTCCGCGGAGCGAAAAGAGGACATTCATCGCAATGGAATACACTTATGAACAATTAAAGCACAAGACTGTTGCGGAGCTTCGCGACATTGCCAAAGGCAACGAGCACGAAGCCTTACAGGGTTACACACAACTTAACAAAGAGCACCTGCTGGTCGCCCTTTCAAAAGCTCTTGGTATTAAGCATGAACACCATGATGTGGTGGGGGTTGATAAGGCCTCAATCAAGGCACGTATTCGCGACATGAAAAAGAAGCGAGACGAAGCTTTGTCAGCGCATGACCACGCGCAACTGAAGATCGCCCGGCGAACCATTCACCGGCTGAAGAGACAGATCCATAAAGCGACTGTTTAGCATGCAATGCGCGGTCGCGCGATTATTGACTTTCGTCTGGAACTGGCATAGAAACGCGAGCGGATTTCAGCGGTCGGTTTAATTGAACAAACGAAGTTTAGAGTTCAACCTTTAGTTTGCTGATTGGCTGGCAGCAAGCTAAACCTTGAACTCTGAACTACTATTTCGCCTTCCTGGTAAAAAATCAATAAGTGAGGTAGCTATGAAAAAAGCTATCAGCATAAGTGTCAACGGTGTCAGCCGGCAACACGAGGTAGAACCACGCCTGCTGCTGGTCCACTATCTACGAGATTTCCTTGGTCTCACCGGCACTCATATTGGTTGTGAGACTTCGTTATGCGGAGCTTGCACTATTATGCTCAACGGCCAGGCTGTTAAGTCATGCACTGTGCTTGCTGTCCAGGCCGACGGCGCCGAGGTCACAACTATTGAGGGGCTCGTAAAGAATGGCGAGCTTCATCCGATGCAGGAAGGATTCTGGGAACGGCATGGGCTGCAGTGTGGCTACTGCACGCCCGGAATGATTATGGCAGCCAACCAAATCATTGATCGTAATGCCAGCCCATCGCGGGAAGAAATCCGTCACGGGCTTGAAGGTAATCTCTGCCGTTGCACGGGCTACCAACACATCGTCGAAGCAGTTGAATACGCGGCGAAGAAGTCGACGGTGTAGGACAGGCATTCCTGCCTGTCAGTGACAGACTGGAAAGTCTGTCCTACTGGAGGAACTATGGCTAACTACGTCGGCCAGCGGATAAAGCGAACTGAAGATCCGCGGCTAATCAAAGGACTGGCACATTATGTCGATGACATCCGACTTCCTGACACGCTTCACGTTGCGTTTGTTCGCTCCGTGTATGCCCACGCTCGAATCGGCAGTATCGATACCAGCGAAGCGTTGAAGGCCTCAGGCGTGGTTGCCATCTACACCGGCAAAGATATCGCTAAGAAGATCGGTCCGGTGCCCTGTGCCAGTGCGCTGCCTGGCTTGAAGGTGCCGGACTATCGCGTCCTGGCGCAGGATAAGGTCTACTTCGTCGGCCAACCAATTGCCGCTGTCGTCGCGCAGGATGCTTACGCAGCGCGCGACGCGCTGGATCTCGTGATGGTCGACTACGAAGATCTGCCCGCCGTAGTCGATGTTGAAGAGGCCGCGAAAGGCGGCACCATCATTCATGAGAGTTTCGGCGATAACATCGCTTACAAACTCACCGCCGGCGAAGGAGACATTGATGCAGCTCTAGCCGCTTCGGACCACGTCCTTAAACAACGCCTGGTCCATCAACGGCTGGCGCCAATTGCCATCGAGGGTCGTGGAGTATTGGCGCGGTATTTTCCCGGAGAGGAGGAGTTGACGGTTTGGTCATCCACGCAGATTCCGCACCTGCTGCGCACTCAACTGGCACTGATGATTGGTATTCCCGAAAACAAGTTGCGGGTGATTACGCCCGAGGTCGGCGGCGGTTTCGGATCAAAGTTGAACGTCTATGGCGAAGAGGCTTTGCTTGGTTGGATCTCGATGCAGTTAGGAAGGCCGGTAAAGTGGATCGAAGGGCGCCGCGAGAATATTCAATCGACAATTCACGGCCGCGGCCAGGTCGGCTACGTTGAGATTGGTTGCAAAAACGATGGGACAATCACTGGTCTGCGCTATAACGTGTTTGCAGATCTCGGCGCTTATCTCCAACTGCTAACTCCCCAGATGCCAACCTTGACGGGCTTGATGCTCTCCGGCGCCTACCGAATTCCAGCCATACAAATCAACGTCACTGGTTGCTTCACAAACAAGATGGCAACTGACGCTTATCGGGGCGCCGGCCGGCCGGAAGCAACCTACGTCATAGAACGCGCAATGGATCTGGTTGCGGCAGAGCTGGGAATAGATCCCGCGGAAGTTCGGCGTAAGAATTTCCCAGCCGCAAATGAGTTTCCGTTTCACACCGCCACCGGTCTCGATTATGACAGCGGCAACTATGAAGCAGCGTTGAACAAGGCCCAGCAAATAATCGACTACCCGGCGTTGCGGGCGGAGCAAAAGAGAGCACGCGAGGAAGGTCGACTTCTGGGTATTGGCATTTCGACTTATGTGGAAATTTGCGCGCTTGGTCCGTCGCAGGCGATGCCAGCCGGCGGCTGGGAAAGTGCCACCGTACGCATTGAACCGACTGGAAAAGTCACGGTGCTGACGGGCGCGTCCCCGCATGGTCAGGGCCAGGAAACTTCGTTTGCGCAAATCGCCGCCGACGAACTTGGCGTCGATCTAAACGATGTGACTGTAATTCACGGTGACACGGGAGTAGTTCAATATGGCATCGGCACGTTTGGCAGTCGGGCAACCGCAGTTGGCGGCACAGCAGTGCTTGTGGCTATTCAGAAACTGAAGGAGAAGGCGAACAAGATCGCTGCTCATCTTCTCAAGGCTGACGCATCGCGGATAAGTTTTGCCGGCGGTCGTTACTCACGCGCACCAATCGCCGCAGCAGCTGGAGCATCCGAGCCCGTCGTGCCTGTTGGCGAAGCGCCTGCCGGAGCATTTCCCGAGGCTGATACCGACGGCAAATCAAGCTTAACAATTCAGGATGTAGCACTCGCCGCGCACATCGCCAAAGATCTCCCGTCCGATACTGAACCGGGTCTTTCCGCGACCTACTTTTTTGAGCCAAAGAATTTTACTTTTCCTTTCGGGACTCACATCGTGGTGGTTGAAATCGATCGTGAGACTGGCGACATAAAATTTTTGCGTTATGTGGCCGTTGACGATTGTGGAAAAGTAATCAATCCGTTGCTCGTTGATGGCCAGCTCCAGGGCGGAATCGTTCAGTCAATCGGTCAGGCCCTCTATGAAGAAGTTGTTTACGACGAGCAGGGCCAGTTAATCACCGGCAGTTTGATGGACTATGCGCTGCCGAGAGCGACGCACGTCCCATGGTTGGAGTTGGACCGCACGGAGACACCTTCTCCGGTTAATCCTTTGGGAGTGAAGGGAGTTGGCGAAGCAGGCACGATTGGAGCAACTCCGGCCATCGTTGGAGCAATTGTTGATGCACTGTCGCCCTTCGGGGTGAAGCACCTCGACATGCCGGTGAAGCCGGAAGCGATTTGGAGAATTATCAACGCGTAGCTGGGAGCGCGGGCGTCTCGCCCGCAACGCCCCGAGGGCTCAACCTTCCCGCACGATGGTGTACTCCGGAGGCATGATGTGAAGATGAAGTTGTTCGCGGCCTAACGCGCTCACTGCGGGCGGGACGCCCACGTTCCCAGTAAGGAGATGAACCAATGATCCCAGCGGCTTTTGATTACGAAGCGCCGAAAACACTCGACGATGCAGTCAGTCTGCTTGCTGCGAATCCTGAGGAGACGAAAATACTCGCCGGCGGTCATAGCCTGTTACCGGCAATGAAGTTGCGGCTGGCGCAACCGGCAATGCTCGTCGACATCGGTCGGATTCAGGACCTCTCATACATACGTGAGCAGGAGAATCAGATTCTAATCGGAGCAATGACGACCCACTATCAACTCGAGTCCTCAACCTTGCTGCAAAAGATCTGTCCGCTGCTGCCTGAGTGCGCCTCACACATCGGCGATGTGCAGGTGAGAAATAAAGGAACGATTGGTGGCAGTGTGGCGCACTCCGATCCGGCCGGCGATTGGCCCGCAGCAGTCATCGCGCTGGGTGCTGAGATAGTCGCCGTCAGAAAAGACGGCGAGCGTATTATCAAAGCAGACGACTTCTTTATCGGTCTCCTGACAACCGCCTTAAGCGCGGGCGAGATTCTGCGCGAAATACGAATTCCAAAACCGACTGGACGTTTTGGCCATGCTTACCAGAAGGTGCGCCATCCGGCTTCCGGTTTCGCGGTTGTCGGTGTCGCGGTCGTTTTGCAGATAGGATCTGATGGAGCCTGCGAATCCGCAGCCGTTGCTATTACCGGCGTGGCTTCGACAGCGTATCGCGCCGCGGCAGTCGAGCAGGCCCTCAAGGGTCAGTCACTGAACGACCAAACCATCGCTGAGGCCGCCTCGCATGCAACAGATAATGTGGAAGCGAATTCCGATCTCTATGCGTCGGAAGACTATCGGCGTCACCTGGCGCAAGTTCACACGCGACGGGCGATTCAGGGAGCCAGGGCACGCGCGAGCTGAGGAGTGCTGAAAACGATCAGCAATTCCTGTAGCTAATGAGCACATACGCGCATGAAGATCGAGGGTACACATCACCTCAACGCGACGCGTGATCGCGTTTACCAGTCGCTAATCGACCCTGTGGTTCTACAGCGCTGCATGCCTGGCTGTGAGCGACTCGAGAAGACGTCCGAGAACACTTACTCAGCAACCATCCGCAGCGGAGTGGGCGCCATCAAGGGCGTATTCACCGGCACAGTCAGGCTTGAAGATATGCGACCTCCTGAGCACTATCGAATTGTGGTCGAGGGCAAGGGTGCGCCGGGATTTATAAAAGGCTCGGGTAATCTTGATTTGGAAGAAGAAGGCGGAGGCACACTTATCAAGTACACCGGCGACCTTCAACTGGGTGGCACGATCGCCGGCGTCGGGCAGCGGATGATTCAGGGCACGGCAAAGATGATGGCAGCGCAGTTTTTCACGGCCCTGGGAGCAGAGGCTCAGACGAAGACTGGTGAGGCGCCGCCTAAGCACGGCTTTTTTCGCACCCTCCTGAGGTGGTTCTCAGGGAGGCTAAGAAGACTGTTCGCATCCAAAGTATCTGAACAATAGGTTCGGAGCACACTAACGATGCAGCACTCTACCATTGGCAGACTCCGAGTAATGTCTGAAAAGAGAATCCAATTCTTTGCGAACGTTCTCACATTCTATCGCCACCTCATCGGGAATCAGGATATCTGAACAACGCCACATCTATTCCTACACAGCTGTAGGCTCTGACGGGCTCCTTGCGAAAGATCACGATCTGATTGTCGCTTTCGTTGAGTTCCCAATCACCCGGTAATCCGGCGCCTATTTGCTTTGCATAGTCACTATGCGGCTGAACTGCAGCATGTCTCATGAGCGTTCGGCGGAACAAATAGCCAATGTAATAGTAGGTCTCATGGGCCAATAACTGGATTTGGTTTGTTGGGCTCTGATATCTCGTTGTCGGCGTGGGCGAGGGGTAGGCTTCGAGACCTAAATCGGTTGCCATTGTCACAGCTCGTTTCATATGAAGTGGGTCGCTGACAATCAATACTTGCTTCAACCCCCTGGCCGCGGCTGCTTCTCTGGCAAAGAAAAGATTTTCGTAGGTAGTGTGCGAGCTTTCCTCAACTATGATGTCCGCAGGAGAGACACCTTGTTCAATAGCGTATTGCCGGGCCGCCGACGATTCGGTTGGCTCATTTCGATTCCCTTGCCCGCCTGTGAAAATAATTTTTCGCACTGTACCGCTGCAATAGAGTTCCAGAGCGTGGTTTATTCGCTCTCTGAAAACAGGCGATACTCCGTTTCCCCAAACAGCCGCGCCGAGCACAATCGCTGCGTCTGCGTGTACCTGCGCAACTTTATTGCCGTATGAATAGATACGCAGGGCGATAACGCCAATCGCTAGAATCAGAGTGCCGGTTAGTGCTGCTAATATTCGGAAAATCTTTCTCCTCATTGCTCCTCACTCAACACCGGTTCTAATTGTGGTTACTTGTCTTCTGAGATCTGGACCCCGTGGTTCATCTGTTCAATTCTCGCCGGCCGCGGGCGATAAAGTCTTCAATCTCAGACATCTTTCGTGGCAAAGCTTCAGTCATCCACTTTACACCGTCCGCGGTAATCAGCATGTCGTCTTCAATGCGCACGCCGATGTTTTTGTATTTCTCAAACGCCGGTCTAACGGCAGTAATGAACTTCGCATTCTCGGGCGTGTTCGGCAGATTATCGAGCGCGTCTGACCGGATGTAGATGCCGGGTTCATTTGTAAAAATCATCCCGGGCTCCAATTTCGGCTCAGCTCTGCCAGGAATGTCGCCGACATCGTGAACATTCATTCCCAGCCAGTGTGACGTGCCGTGCATAAACCACAAACGATACTGATTCGAGTTACGATCTACTGTCAGACCAAGCTTGAAGAGGCCGTCCTTGATAACTTCAGCCGCTGCCCGGTGCACATCTGACTTTCGTGCGCCCGGTCGCGCTACCTTCGCGGCAGCTTCCTGGGCGTCGTAAACAATCTGGTAGATTTCTGCCTGAGCCGGCGAAAACTTTCCATTAACCGGAAAAGTCCGTGTCACATCGGCTGAGTAGTGATCGTATTCTGCTCCTACATCCATCAACAGCAGGTCACCCGGCTTCACCTGGCCCTGCGACTCTTCGTAATGCAACGTCGTTGCGTTAGGGCCACACCCAACGATCGACGGGTAGCCCCAGTGGTCCGCGTTTCGAAGTTTGAATGTGTAGGCTACCTGGGCATCAACTTCATACTCCCATTTTGCTTTTCCGGCCGCCACCCAGGCGCGTTCATGGGCCTCAGTGGTGATATCCACGGCGTGCTGTAGCAGGGCAATCTCGAACGGCGACTTACGCAGTCGCAGCTCCGCGAAGATCGGCGACGCATTCTTGATGCTGTAAGCCGACGCCGACTTCGACCACTCCGACGCGAAACGTTGTTCTTGCCTATACTCCAGACTGTCTCCCGCTCCCGGCACCAGGAGATAGATCTCGCCGTCATTCTTGCCGGCAAATCCAAACAATTTCTCAAAGCCCGAAGGTGCACTGCTGTCCACGGGTGTGGCATTCGATGACATCAGAATTTTGTCGGCTTTCGGCCGATAGGGCTGACGGTTGCGGACGGCGCGAAGGAAGGGTTCAAACTCGCTGGCCTCCCAGATTTCCTTTATGCCGGAAATCTGACTGGCTTCCTCCGGACTGTACATGTGGCCGGTCCAAGTTTCCGCCGCGGGACTACGCCGGGGTAGAAAAAGGATCTCGCGAGTTATTTCGTTGCTTGGTGTGAGCACCACAGTAGCGCCCTTCTGTTTCAAGTTCGTCAGATAGTAGAGGTTGTTCTCTTGCCGGTACTCGTAATCCACATCGTTTGTATAAACGCGCGGCTCCGTGCTGAAGAGAATGAGAAGCCCCTTCTCGCCAATTGACTGCGCCACGCGCGCGCGCCGGCTGGCAAGCTCGGCTAGTCGCGTCTTCTCATCAAACACCGGCGCAGGCGGCGCCATTCGGATCACGGAGCCCTTGGGCGTTTCGCTCAGGCGTTCTCCCGCAACAAGCTGCGCTGTCGGGCTGACAACGAGCGCTAAAAGAACGCAGATTATCGGTCTCTTGGGATTGATGAATCTCATAGGCTCTCCTGGAACATTTGCGCGGAAAGGAGGGTTGAACGAACCGGCGTAGTTACGCTAAGCAGGATTTTTGGTGGAGACATTGGTGGAGAAAGGGGACTGACGGCAACACTCCAGACTCAAGGTAGTTTTCTTCGCGGGATCTTCTGTCCGGGACTAAATACCCGTTTGGTTCCATCCCGGAAGGTCACAACTTTGGTACCGTCGGGAAGGGTCATTACCTGTGTGCCGTCGGGTAGATTCCTAATCGTAGTTCCCCCGTATCGTCTTACGCTGTGTTTACCCGGGCCAGGCGTGTCGGGAACGTCGATCTCGATCTCAGGCATGGTTGGCGGAGCCTTCGAGTTTGGATGTTGCTCAGTCAGCGGCGCAGTTGGGACGGGCACATACTCGGTGTTTGCCGACTTCTCACGGTCCTTCTCATTCTTCTTAACGGCCTTTTCACTCTTCTTCACCGGCTCGTTAGCAGGAGTTGGATGATTTGAGGCCACGATTTTCTTTCCGTCGTCTAAGTTGCCGGACGAAGGCTGGGTTGCAGCCTGGTCCACCGACGGCGAGGGCTCAGGATTGGCTGAATTCACGTTTTCCTGGCCGGCTAAATTAGTCGGCTCGGCAGACGCCCCGGGATTGTTCCAATGCTGGTACGCATAAAAGCAACCGAAAAGGACCCCAATCAGGACAACGGCGGCGGCGCCAATCGCCCACGGTGCGATCCGGCGCTTTCCCGTTGCGGCCGTGGAATGCACAACTGTTGTCTCGCCGCCTGCTTTCAACGCTGTCTGAGCAGCCGAACCCGAAGCGTCTGCAATGGTGGTGGCAGGCCGATCAAAGAGCACTGTGGCTGCTTCAGTCTTACCTACGAGAGTTGCGACTTCGACGGTTCCGTTCAATGCGGCACGCATGGCTGCCGCGGTTGGGAAACGCTGATCGCGATTTTGACTCATCGCCTGCGCGAGCACCCCGGCGACTCCCGGTCCAATCCCGCTGGCAACTTCATGCGCGGGCTCTAATGGGTCAGGCTGGGCGTTTACGAGCGCGGCTGCGCGAGTCAAAGCGTCCGGCGGCTTAACCCCGGTCATCAGGTGATACAAGGTAGCGCTCAGCGCGTAGATGTCGCTGCGAGCATCTGTGCCCAAACCCTGGATTTGTTCCAGAGGCGCATAGTTTGGCGTGTAGCCAAATATGCTTGCCGACGTTGTGACCGGTGACACGCCGCCGGTCTGTCCTTTAGCCAGCCCGAAATCCAGCAGGATGATTTGACCTCTTCCTGTGAGTTTCAAATTCTGTGGCTTAATATCGCGATGGATGATTTGGGGATCCTGTGTGTGCAGGTAATCAAGTGCATCCAGCAGTTGGTCGCCCCACGTCAAAACCTGGTCCGGTGGAAACGGTCCCTGCTTACGCGTGATCATTTGCGAAAGGTCGTCACCGGGAATGAACTGCATCACCAGAAACTGGCCCTCGCCCTCGTCGAAGTGATCGCTGACGCGCGGTAACGCCGGGTGGTGCATACGAGCTAGCAGGCGGGCCTCACGCTCAAACTGTTTCCTCAGCCGCTCGTCGGTGAACAGCGTCTCCTTCAAAGCCACAGCAGTATCCAGGCGCTCGTCTATCGCTTCGTAGACGGCGCCCATGCCCCCCTGACCAAGCAAACGGATTATGCGATAGCGATTTTGGAGGATTGTGCCTGGCGCTAGCATTTAGAATTCTTTTCTTATTTTGTTCCAGCCACTAAATTTCAGGAAACTTTATTAAGATGCCAACGCGGCCGGTAAACCACACGCATCCTTCAAATAAATTTGCGTCACACTAGTTACAGAGGCCGTGGTCATTATATACATACGTCCGCTCGACAAGAAATCACATCACCGGCCGGTACTGATGCACTTTGAACGATGCGCACATTAGCAACATGCGGTGCGATGAGGTCAGTACCACCAGGCGGTAGCCGGTGGGTCGCCGTCGCCACCAGCTCTTAACCCAACGCTTCAGTGGTTCCATATTAGATTCATTCGTTGCGATGACCGACCCGCTACCGCGAGGTGGTACTGACCTCATGGGACCGGAACCCTCGCACTGGCGGTAGTATTCAAACTGCATCTGTACTCGCCAGCGGCACGTTGTCTCCAAAGTTCAGACCCTCCCTGCCAGCCCGAATATTAGACGCTGGACCTAGCATTTTGGACTTACAGCTGATAATCATTGAGCAGCTTGTACAATGAGCGTATGCTAGCCGCGCGTGAGTGAATCCTTCTCGTTGCGAGATAACGAAGTCATCGATATTGGGCCACCCCCGCGACGCCATTGGCGGCGCTGGCTACTTGCCGTTCTGGTGCTCGTTGTCATCGTTTTATCCCGCGGTCTCTCAATTTTCCTTTCTGCCGCCTGGTTCAGCTCGCTCGGTTTTTCAGCAGTCTATTGGTACATCTTCAAGCTCAAGGTCGGTCTGTTTGTAGCGTTTGCTATAGCAACCATAGTGCTCTTGCGGACAGCGTTTTGGTTGCTGGAAAAAGCATTTCCAGCGCAGACGTTCGAAAAAAGAACTATCGTCTTAAACAATCAACCGGTTCAGTTTTCGCCGGCCCGCTTCATCCGGCCGCTGGGTTGGATCATCGCTATCGTCTCTGGCGTTGTCTACGGACTCGCTATGAAAAGCGACTGGCAAACTTTTGCGCTCTATTTCAACCAGGTTGCCACTGCTGCTCCAGATCCCATTTTCCAGAAACCGCTTGGCTTTTACCTCTTCTCGCTCCCGATATACGACTTAATCAGCAGTTGGCTAATCACCCTCGCTTTTGTTGTCCTTTGTGCTTCGATTATTTACTCGGTGCTCGCGTTGCCGCAGAAGAATCCAACAAGAGCGCGTAACGCCCCGGCCCCAAGACCTTTGTTCGCAGTCTCGCTGGCACTCACAGTCTTTCTGGTTTTGCTCGCCTGGCGCACTTATCTTTCACGCTTCCCTTACCTCTGGGGAGATCATCAAACGTTTTCGGGGGTGAACTTCGCAGAAGCTAACTATCTGCTGCCGGCGCTCTATCTCGTCTCCATTGCCTTGCTCGTCGCCGCCGCAATTTCAGTACTCAATGCTGTTTCAAAACGCGGCTTGCGGCTTCTGCTTCTGGCGTTGGCAATTCCTCTCGCGGTCTACATCGTTGGTGTATTCATCGTGCCCGCCTATGTCACGAGCTTTATTGTCAAACCAAATGAGCTGGGCCGAGAAACGCCTTACATCGAGCACAATATTGCGTGGACGCGTCGTGCCTTTGGACTCGAACAAGTGGAGCTGCGCGATTTTCAGGCGGAGGCCTCTATCGACGCATTGAACATGAATGCCAATCGCCCAACGCTGGAAAACATAAGGCTCTGGGACTGGCATGCCCTTCAGGACACGCTCAAACAAATCCAGGCAATTAGAACCTACTACGACTTTCCTGATGTGGACGTCGATCGCTATAAGCTAGAAGGAAGCGTACGGCAAATGATGGTTGCCGCGCGTGAGATAGACGTCACGAGACTTCCTGAGGCGTCACGGAATTGGATTAACGAAAAGCTGATCTACACCCACGGCTACGGTATCAGCATGAACACGGCAAACGGTTTCACGCCTGAAGGCATGCCGCGCTTCATTGTTTCCGACATGCCCGTCCAATCCAGCTCGGCCGAAATTAAAGTAATGCGTCCAGAAATCTATTTTGGACAGGAAACAAACACCGATGTGTACGTTAAGACACGGCAAAAGGAGTTCGACTTTCCGCAGGGAGAAACAAACACCTTCACCAGTTACGAGGGTTCGGGCGGAATTAGAATCGGGGGTCGCACCCGGCGCATGCTGCTAGCCTGGGCGCTGGGCGATCTGACAAAGTTGCCTTTCTCGGATGACGTCAATTCGGAGAGTCGTGTTCTTATCCATCGCAATATTCGCGAATTGGTAAACGGGATCGCGCCTTTTCTAATCTACGATAACGATCCCTACATCGTCGTAAGCAGTGAGGGCAGGTTGTTCTGGATGCTGGATGCGTTTACCGAGTCGGCTTCCTATCCATACTCTCGACATCACGACGTCGGACAAAACACCATCAACTACATCCGCAATAGCGTCAAGATCGTGATTGACGCCTACAACGGTTACGCTCACTTTTACGTTTTCGACAATAACGATCCTTTAATCGCCACTTATCGCGCCACGTTTCCTACGTTATTCGAGGATGCAAGCCGAATGCCTGCGGACCTCCGGGCCCACGTGCGCTACCCGGAGACATTGATTCGACTACAAGGCGAAGTCTATGGGCTTTATCACACTCAAAGCGCCAAGGTATTTTTCCAACGCGAAGATGTTTGGAATGTGGCGCAGCAAGTCGTTCTCGACGCCCAGAACAAGAAACAAATAGAGGCGATCGATCCCTACTTCGTTCTAATGCAGTTGCCTGGAGAGCAAACCCCGGGCGAGTTTGTTCTAATCCTGCCGTTTACGCCGGTCGGGCGTAATAATCTCATTGGCTGGATGGCCGGTCGCTGCGACGGCGACAATTACGGAAAGCTTCTCATTTACAACTTCCCCAAGTCGCGGCTGATCGATGGCCCGTTACAGATTGAAGCGCGTATCGATCAAAATCCTCAACTGTCCTCGCAATTTACTCTCTGGAATCAGCAGGGTTCTCGCGTTCTCCGAGGACACCTGTTAGTCATACCAATCGGCCGATCGCTTCTTTTTGTTGAGCCGATCTACTTGAAGGCGGAGAGCAGCCCGATGCCCGAGCTGCGACTTGTTGTGCTGGCAACACAGGAGCGTCTGGGTTATGGCCAAAGCTTCGATGAGGCTATGACGAATCTCTTTGGGGAACTGGCGCGGCCGTCAACCCAGCAGAAAACCGAACAACCGAAAGAGAAGCCGGTCGAAGGCGCGCCGAAACCAGGCGCATCGCCGTCTCCATCCGAAGGCCCTTCAATGCTTACCGTGCAGCAACTCATAAACAAGGCCGTTCAGGAATTCGACGAATATCAGCGTCTCACGTCACAGGGAAAATTGGGCGAGGCGGGTCAGAAGCTCGAGCAACACAAACGCACCCTGGAAGAATTGAAAAAGGCAGGCGGCAGGAGCCCGTAGCCGGAACCGTGCTGCATGACTTCGCACAAAAAGTAGGTTTGCAGTCCGCGCTAGCGGACGATTGCTAATTGCCCAGCACTTGCAGTGCTGGGAAAGCATCCCCGATGAGAGCCCAGTCCGAATAGCGGACGGCTGAACGAAGAGCCGTAACGATTGCTTGTAATATGTTTCGGTCAGCCGTTCGTTTCCCGGACTGGAAACCCAAATATCCGCGACTCCCAGCGATTAATCGCTGGGCTATTAGCAGTCGTCCGCTATCGCGGACTGCAAACCACTTTTTCTGCAAAGCGGCCCCACATGCATAACTGCAGACCCCGCCGTGCGTGATCGGGGCGCTAGTCCTGTAGAGACTTCATCTTCATAGAAACCGGCTTCTCAAAGGGTTCTCTCTCGCTCCCCTCGGACCCACCCCCTTAACATCTTTTCAATCCTTTCTATTTTGCTAATTTCATTAGCAATTCATGGCCTTTACACTGGAATTGTATAGTGATGCCGTACACCACTTTTTTTGGGTTGGCCGGAACGGCGAGCTTTGGGTTATATTGGCAACCCACATTTAACAATTGCTCCGAACGGCCGCGGGAGGTGGGGCGGCGGCGGAGATTTTGGAGGAAGCTTGGCAGCGGCAGCATTCTACGATCTTGAAGGGACCTTGGTTAGCACCAACCTGGTTCACACGCTTGGTTTCTACGCCAGGAACGAACCGGGGCTCTTCCGCAGCTTCAAGAAGAGCGCGGCAACCCTGTTAAGTCTGCCGGTGTTCGCTGTTACTGACCAATACAGTCGCAAAGTTTTTAATGATCTCTACTTCAAGCGTTACAAAGGTGTTAAGGAAGATCGCCTGCGTTTTCTCGCCGACGATCTCTTTTTGTCTGTGCTCAAGCCGGCTGTTTTCCCTGGCGCTTACGAGTTGCTTGAGAAGTCCCGCAGCCTTGGCTTGCGCCAGGTAGTAGTAACCGGCGCACTGGATGTTTCGGTGAAGCCGCTGATGGAACACCTTGGTATCGAGGAATATGTGGCGAACCGGCTCGAGTTTGTTAATGGTGTCGCAACCGGTCGCTTGTTGCCGCCGGTGATGGCCGCGGCTACGAAAGCATCATGGATCAGAGTTTTCGCAGAGCGTGAGAAGTTGAGTCTAAGCGACTCCTACGCTTACACCGACAGCATGAGTGACCTGCCGATGCTTTCGATCGTCGGACACCCGGCCGTCGTCAACCCTGACATGCGCTTGCGTCAGACGGCACTGCATCATGATTGGCCCATCTTGAACCTGAAGTGATAGCAACGGAA
>JBKOZZ010000073.1:0-16764 GCA_046726155.1 Acidobacteriota bacterium | reverse complement strand
GTGGTCAGGAACGGAGTTTCGAAACAATAATGGTTTCGATGGGCCCGCGATGCGAGGCGATATTAATTTCCGCTCAAACAAAACAGCGGTTCTCGACATCACTCACACGTTCAGCCAGACGCTCTTCGCTGATTTGCGAGTCTCTTACAACCGGACCTACAAGACGACTGCAAACGGATCGGTGGCGGCAGAATTGTCGGAGCTGACGGATCAGAACCTTGGCCTAACGATGCCAGTACGGCAGGGGATAATCACCACTGTCACGAGGAACTGGGCGCCGACCATTTCGGTGAACGGATACGAAACGATAATCGGGAACTCGGTGAATCAGTCAGTCGAGGCGCTGATGTATGAAACCTATGAATTCGGACCGTCATTCAGTAAAACCATGGGCCGACACAGTCTGCACTTCGGCGGGCAGGCGATGCGACTGCACGCGATTCCTGGTTTTATACTTGGCAACCCGAATGGCAGTTTCACTTTTAATCAAGACTTCACCAGACAAAACGCCGGCAATCAGGGATCCGGCGCTAACAACGACGGTGCCGGGCTGGCAGCGTTATTGCTGGGATACCCGACCGGTGGGAGCGTGGATTTTTCTTACGATGTGTACGAGTATTACCACTACTTTGCCGGCTACCTGCAGGATGATTTCAAGCTTCGTCGTAATTTGACACTCAACCTCGGGATGCGCTGGGACGTAGAGCTGTCGCCCCACGAGCGCTTCAACAAACTCAACGCCGGGTTTGATTATTCGGCGAAGAGTCCGATCAGCGATCTGATTAATTTCCCAAACCTGCCGAATGGCGCAAAGATCGTGAATCCGATAAAAGGCGGATTCAAATTTTCAAGCGACAAGCTAGCTCCTTATGATACCCAGTTTAATCACTGGCAACCGCGAATCGGTGTTGCGTGGGCCATCAATTCGAAGACAGTGCTACGCGGCGGCTGGGGCAAGTTTACTGCGGTCGCAAGGGAACTCGGCGGCAACACGACCTGGACTCAGAACACTCCGTTCACGACGGGAAATCCCGCCGACGGCGGTAACACTCCCTCCGGATTCTTCAACACGGGCATTCCTTACCCCAACGGTGTCGTCCTGCCGGTAGGCAATACGCTCGGGTTGCTTTCCGGCGTAGGTAACGGACAGAGTTTTGATCAGCGAGACAGGAAGATACCTATCATTCAACAGTATTCGTTTGGAGTCCAAAGAGAACTTCCCGGGCGAATGGTACTCGA
Source organism: Acidobacteriota bacterium (assembly GCA_046726155.1). GTDB lineage: Bacteria > Acidobacteriota > Blastocatellia > Pyrinomonadales > Pyrinomonadaceae > PSRF01. The sequence goes on along the minus strand of JBKOZZ010000073.1, from coordinate 15,525 downwards.
AGTTGCTTACATCGGAAGCAACACTCGTGATTTGCGAGTTGGAACTCAGATGAATCATTTGCCGACTGAGCAAATGGATTTTTGTGCGCAGCCCGCCAATTGGACGCCTGGGACCAACACTTGTCCTTTGCTTGAACAGGTTGTGCCGAACCCATTCTTCTGGGGTAACCTCAATCTCACTGGACTACCGCCGGCGTTCGTTGCAAGTTACAAAGCGAGCCCGTTGGGGACGCCTCAGAACGTTCGAGTCAAGATGCTCATGACTGCTTTTCCACACTTCTGGAACTCACTGTTTTCGAATACTGAACCGGTTGGTTCATCCAACTACAATTCGTTAATAGTGAAGCTCGACAAAAGAATTTCTGGTGGAGGGGCCTTAACGAAGGGGCTGAGTCTACTTACATCGTTTACCTACTCGCGTGACATGGGTGCAACTGGTTTCCTCAACAACTCTTCACCAAGTTCAGGTTCCAACGGAGGTGGACGATTGGACGCGAAACCCTTCTATGCCGTCTCCGCTAGTGACCGCAAATTCCAGCTTGCATTCAGCGGCATCTGGGGTTTACCCGTTGGCAGGGGAGGCTTGTTCCTCAAGGACGCCAAGGGAGTGTTGGGCCACATCATCAATGATTGGAAGCTGGATTGGATTTTTCGGCACGCGTCCGGAACGCCAGTCGGTCTTCCTAACGGATTTAATTTCAATTGTCCAAACCATCCGAGCTATCTTCCAGATTCCGGTCATAAGAACTACGGGCAATGGTTGTACAACGAGAGTCCCGGATGCTTCACCAGCATACAGGGCGGCACCACTGGAAATCCGTATGCACCGATCACCCAGGTACCGCGAATCAGCACTGTGCGCAATCCCTGGGCGCCGCAACTGGCACTCGCGATGTCTAAGGATTTCCGTGTTCGGGAAGGTTGGACACTGCGATTTAAAGCCGAGGCATTCAACGTTACTAATACGCCGATCTTCGGCGGACCGAGCACTGCCAACCCGAACACACCGGTGACTCCGCGGCCTGACAGAGCGCCGGCAGGCCAACCAGGTTCCTGTGATGGCTACGGGTGCGTAAGCAACAACCAGTTAAACTTTCCCCGGCAGATGCAAATGTCTCTGAAGTTGATCTTCTAACGATTCCCCTTAGCGGATGAATGCGAATAGCCCAGCTGAGATCAAACACGAAGAATGTAATCCTGGTAACGGAAGGCTGATGATGTTGATTGCCAGTTTCGCTCTATACTCTTCAGTCGTCCGTTTCACCGGCTATGGTTCTTTCGCTTGAGATCCCACCACCGAAGTGCCGGGTTTTTATCACTGGTCCGGTTCATGGACTGAGTAATTGGTCCATTATTAGGTGTCGGGCATATATTGCTGTGGGAGAGCAATCTGGGCGACTCCACGAAACTATCAACCCTCAACCGGAGAAACCTTAATGCGACGAAGTCTAAGGCGTATGTTCCTTTTATTGCTTCTTTGCTTGATGATGCTTACTGGCGTGGTAAGCCAGACGTCGCAGTCGAAGCGACAGAGTAATATCAAAAAATCCACAACATCGTCTGTGCCGCAAAAGGAAAAAGCCCATAACCCGCCGGCAAAATCACCTCGACCGAATCTGGCGAAGGAGCCAACGCTGTACGTCGTGGGTTACGCGCATCTGGATACCGAATGGCGCTGGGAGTATCCGCAGGTAATCCAGGAATACCTCACCAAGACAATGCGCAACAATTTTTTTCTGTTTGAGAAATACCCGAACTATATCTTCAATTTCACTGGAGCAAATCGCTATCGATTGATGAAAGAGTATTACCCGGCCGACTTTGAGAGACTCAAGCAATACGTTGCAGCGGGGCGTTGGTTTCCCGCGGGTTCATCTATGGAAGAAGGAGATGTCAATTCTCCAAACGCAGAGTCCATCATCAGACAGATCCTCTACGGCAACAACTGGTTTCGTAAAGAGTTTGGGATGGCAAGCGAGGAATACATGCTACCGGATTGTTTCGGTTTTCCGGCATCGCTTCCCACTATTCTGGCCCATTCAGGCATCAAGGGGTTTTCTACCCAAAAGCTTTCGTCTGGCTGGCAGCCTGCACCACACGTTGGTGGTCCAGATTCACCTGAGAAAACACCCGTGGGTATCCCATTCAACGTGGGAACCTGGGAAGGACCGGATGGAAGCACGGTGATTGCGGCGTTGAATCCACTGAGCTACGGCAGTCAGGTAAACTACGATATCAGCAAGGCTGCTCCAACTCCTCCTGTGGCTGATTCCAACTTGACCCCCGAACAAGCCCAAGGTCGATTTCGACCTCTCGAAGACTGGGTGAAGCGTATTCAGATCAATGGAGACGTGACGGGGATCTTCGCCGACTATCACTACGTTGGAACGGGGGATGTTGGAGGTTCACCCAACCAGAACTCCGTAAGATTGATGGAGGCGATCACAACAAAGACCAAGACTATTCTGCCGGCGCCCTTTCAATCGAATCAGCAGACGCCGACGCCATCGGGACCGCCTGTGCAAATGGGCGACGGGCCGATTCGTGTCGTTTGGTCGAAAGCTGATCAGATGTTTCAGGACATCTTGAACTGCTGTGCCACTGACCGTCTGCCGCGCTACAAGGGAGACCTCGAGCTAATCAACCACTCTGCCGGCTCGCTCACTTCGCAGGCCTATCAGAAACGGTGGATGCGCAAAAACGAGCTGCTTGGCGACGCTGCCGAAAAGGCATCGCTCGGAGCCGAATGGTTGGGAGGTAGTCCGTATCCGAGAGAGAGATTGAACAACGCATGGACCTTAGTTATGGGTGGACAGTTTCATGACATCCTTCCCGGCACGGCTACGCCGAAAGCATTCGAGTTTGCCTGGAACGACGACGTGATTGCCATGAATCAGTTTGCAGGGGTGATAACAAGCGCTACGAATGAAGTCGCTACCGCCTTGAACACGGAAGTAAAAGGCACTGCAGTAGTGGTCTATAACCCTCTTAACGTGGCGCGTGAGGATATTGTTGAGGCTGCGCTCTCATTTCCCGCTGGCGCGCCGAAAGCGGTTCGTGTTGTGGCGCCGGACGGTCAAGAGGTGCCGTCGCAGTTGAGCAGCGGACGAGTTGTGTTTCTTGCGAAGACTCCTTCCGTAGGTTTTTCAGTTTATGATGTTCAACCTGCTGAAGCGCCATCATCTTCGCTGATAGTGAAGGCGACTGAATCGTCGCTGGAAAACGCGCGGTATCGAGTGATGATTAATGAAGGCGGTGATGTATCGAGCATCTTCGACAAACGAATCAACAAAGAGCTGTTGTCTGCGCCTATTCGTCTTGCGATCTCAACGGACAATCCGCGTCAGTGGCCGGCGTGGAATATGGATTTTGAAGATGTCCAGCGACCACCGCGCGCCTTTGTAAGTGGTCCGGCAAAGATCCGCGTGGTTGAAAACGGTCCGGTTCGTGCGAGTGTTGAAGTGATCCGTGAAACAGAGGATTCCAGGTTTGTGCAAACGATCAGGCTCTCCGGCGGTGATGCAGGCAATCGCGTTGAGTTCAGTAACGCGATCGATTGGAAAACAAAACAAGCAAACCTGAAAGCGACTTTCCCGCTTTCAGCTTCAAACAAATTGGCAACTTACAACTGGGATATTGGAACGATTCAAAGACCCAATGAGGAAGAACGGCAGTTTGAGGTTGGCTCTCACCAGTGGATCGACTTAACAGATCAAACTGGATCGTATGGTGTGACCGTGCTTACAGATTGTAAGAATGCTTCTGATAAGCCGGATGATAAGACGCTGCGCTTGACTCTGGTCCGCACTCCCGGCACGCGCGGTGGTTACGCTGACCAGGGAACTCAGGATCTCGGTCGGCACGAAATCAGCTTCGGTCTGGTCGGACACGCGGCCGATTGGCGCCAGGGGGGAACTGATTGGCAAGCTTACCGGTTCAACCAGCCCCTAATGGCTTTTCAGAGTCCCGCCCATCCAGGAGGGCTTGGCAATACGTTTTCATTACTGCGAACCAGCAATAATCGCATTCGACTGATGGCTTTGAAGAAAGCCGAGCTCAGCGACGAAATCATCGTTCGTTTAGTGGAAATGGATGGCACGACTGCCGGAAACGTTCACATTGCTTTCGCGGGTCCTGTCGTTGAAGCGCGCGAAGTTAATGGTCAGGAGCAACCAGTGGGCCCGGCAACGATAGCGGGCGGCGAATTGGTCACATCTTTTCGTCCCTATCAGCCTCGTACATTTGCTTTGAAACTTGCCCCAGCTCGCACGAAAGTGATACCGACGCAATCGCTGCCCGTTACACTTGAATATGATCTGTCGGTCGCCTCGCGGATTGGCCGACCGGCGGACGGTAGCTTCGACTGGGCCCCTAACAATCAGGGAGCATCTCAGGGAAGGGCACTGCCTGCCGAAATGCTACCGAAGGAGATCGCTTATAGAGGTATTCGATTTAATCTTGCACCTTCGGGGAAACCAAATGCCGTCGTGTCTCGTGGTCAGACGATTGTGCTGCCAAACGAAAAATACAATCGCGTGTATCTGCTGGCTGCGGCAATGAATGGCGATCAGCAGGGCAAGTTCCGCATCGCCGACAAAACCTTCGATCTCAATATCCAGGAGTGGACTGGATTCATCGGTCAATGGGACAACCGAATTTGGAAGACAACCGAGGAGGTCGTTCAGCCTCGACCCGGCTCGCCGGTTGGCACACCGGCGCGAGTGCGCGTTAATCCATATGGAGAGATGTTGGGTTTGCGACCAGGCTTCATCAAGCGAGCTGATGTCGCATGGTTCTCGTCGCAGCGCCACGCCGTTGATGCCAGCGCCGAACCCTACGCCTACTCCTACCTTTTTGCATATGCCCTGGATGTGCCCTCAGGAGCAAAGACGCTCGTCCTGCCTGACAATGAAAGGATTCGAATCCTGGCTGTCACTGTCGCTAACGAGCCCTGGGTGGTAACGCCCGCGCAGGCGCTCTACGACACGCTCGAATGGTAATTGATAATAAAGCCAACCTTCATTAGTAGGCGCTCAAAGTCAGGACCGGGAGCGTTAGCGAGTGTGTAAAAACTCAGAATCAACTCCTTGAGTGCGCCGGCCTGGCGGCGCTTTGGCCTGACGTGAGATATCGAAACTTTTGTGGTTGAAGGGTTCGTTAAAAGCGGCTCGAGGCCGCGCCGGCTAAAGCGCCGCCAAGCCGGCGCACTCCAAGGAGTTGAGCCCTGGTTCTGACTTTGTGTAACCACGTAGTACCTGTCGCAGCCGACGAAAAGCCATGTACACTCGCTACCTGATTGTAATCGCGCTCATCATCTTCACAGCTACGCAACGTGTGGGGCACAGCCAGCAGTTGACTGTTGCGGCGAATTCGTCGAAACCTGTGCTTTACGTGGTCGGCACCTCACATCTCGATTCTCAGTGGAATTGGACCGTGCAGGACTCAATACGGCAATTTGTTCCTAACACCTTTTTTGAAAACTTCAAACGTTTTGAGCAGTATCCGAATTACACATTTAATTATGAAGGCGCAATTCATTACATGTGGTTCAAGGAGTATTACCCGGAGGCCTGGCCGACGCTCAAGAAATATGTCGACAGCGGACGATGGCGCCTTTCAGGTTCCTGGATCAATGCGGTCGATGTGAATGTGCCATCTTCAGAATCACTGATGCGCCAGGCGCTCTACGGCAACTGGTTCTTTCGTCACGAATTCGGGAAGACCAGTCATGACGTCTACCTGCCCGATTGTTTCGGTTTTGGTTTTGCGCTTCCTTCCATTGCCGCTCATTCAGGACTATCCGGATTCACAACGCAAAAACTTACGTGGGGTTCCTCTTACGGAATTCCCTTTCCGATTGGCCGTTGGAAAGGAGTTGACGGGAGCACGGTGGTTGCGGCTCTGAACCCAGGTGATTATGTCACGAAGATAAGGAGCGACATCTCAGTCGATCCAAAGTGGTCAAACGATCTCACTTCGATTGGCAATGGACGGAAGGTTGGTTTGCGCCTCTTCGGAACCGGTGACATTGGCGGGGCACCCGACACTGAAACGGTAGACTGGCTCGAGAAATCGATCAACAACAAACAAGGAAGCGTGGAAGTGCGAAACGTAAGCGCCGATCAACTGTCGCGCGATCTCACGCCAGAAGAAAAGGCTCAACTGCCTGAGTACGAAGGCGAGCTGACAATGAAGACCCACGGCGTGGGATGTTATACATCTCAAGCGGCAATGAAGCGCTTTAATCGTGAGAATGAATTGCTCGCCGACGCCGCAGAGCGGGCTGCCGTTACAGCGCAGGTGCTTTCAGGTTTCTCGTATCCGTCGGACCGTCTGCGTGAGGCCTGGATACGCGTACTGTGGCACCAATTCCACGACGACCTTACGGGTACTTGCATTCCGCAAGCCTATCAATTTTCGTGGAACGACGAGCTTGTTTCGGCAAATCAATTTGCCGGAGCGCTGACAAGCTCAACGGCCGCTGTTTCCAACCTACTCGATACGCGCGGTAGCGGCGTTCCGCTCGTCGTTTACAACCCTCTGTCGATTGCGCGGCGCGATGTGGTTGAAGCGTCAGTGGAATTTGAAACCGTCGCGCCGGCCACCATTCGCGTTATCGATCGAGTCAATCAGCAGGAAGTGCCGTCGCAGATCATTGACACGCAAGGACACAGAGTGCGCCTCCTGTTCCTCGCAAACCTGCCTTCGATTGGTTTCAAAGTATTTGATGTCCGACCTGGAGCAACTACGCGTCCCGCAGAGTCAGACTTAAAAGTTTCAGAATCAAAACTCCAGAACAGGCGCTACATTGTTACAGTCGATTCAAACGGAGACATCTCATCAGTCTTTGACAAAGACGCCGGGCATGAATTGTTGGAGGCGCCGGCGCGCCTGGAGTTGAGAGATGACCCTTCGCCCGACAAACCAGCCTGGCGAATTCTGTGGAACACGGTAAACTCGACGCCGCGTGAAGCTTTAGAACGGCCACGCATTAAGATCGTTGAGCGAGGGCCGGTGCGTGTCGCATTGGAAATCACGCGTGAGGCGGCAGGTTCAACCTTCTTACAGCGAGTAATGCTAACCGAAGGTGGTGATCGCGTCGATGTTGAGAACCTGATCGATTGGAAATCTCCAAACTCACTACTAAAAGCAACGTTTCCTTTCGCCGCTTCAAATCCGAAGGCGACCTACGATCTTGGATTGGGCACGATTCAGCGCGGTAACAACACACCCGATCATTATGAAGTGCCCGGTCAGAAGTGGGCTGACTTGACCGACACGAGCGGAGCCTTTGGTGCCGCGGTCCTCAATGACAGTAAATATGGTTGGGACAAGCCAGCAGACAACGTTCTACGGCTAACTTTGATTCACACAGCGAAGGCACGAGCCTATCCCTATCAGAGCAGCAACGACCTGGGTCATCATCGCTTCGTTTATTCAATTGCTGGCCATCGTGGCGACTGGAGAATAGGCCGAGTTCCTGATCGAGCAGCGGCACTCAATCAGCCGCTCGTAGCGTTTCAAACAGATACTCACACTGGTCGACTTGGGCACAGCTTCTCCCTGCTGTCCCTTGACGATGCCAACGGTCAGGTTGCTGTTCGCGCATTGAAGAAAGCCGAAGACTCCGATGAGATCGTCCTGCGCATTCAGGAACTTTACGGTCGGCCAGGCAAGGCCAAGATCAGTTTTGCTGTGCCCGTTGAGTCCGTTCGAGAAATCAATGCTGCCGAAGAGCCTCTTGGACCAGTGGCACCAGGTGATCTTGCTTCGACCGATCTGAAGCCATATCAACCACGTACCTTCGCGCTCCGGCTGAAAAAAACTTTTGCAGCTCCCATCGCTGATTCGACTCCCCTACAGCTACCGTTCAACCTGGATGGAGTTTCAACTGACGCTGATCGGACAGACGGTGACTTCGACGGAAAGAAGCAGACTCTCTCAGCTGAATTGTTGCCGACGGAATTATCGTTGAATGGCGTGCGGTTCAGGTTTGGTTCTACCGCTGTTGGCGCGCCTAATGTGCTCGTGCCAAAAGGCCAGCAGTTATCGGTTCCCCGCGGTCCGTATAATCGACTTTACCTGCTCGCAGCAGCAGTGGGTGGCGACGAGTCGATAACCTTACAGTTGGGAGCAAATGAATATAGAAAGATTATCATTCGTGAGTGGCAGGGGCCTGTCGGACAGTGGGATAGTCGACTCAAAGAGCCACGTCAGTTGCGGGAGGTCGACGTAGCTCCGATGACTCGCGGACAAACCTGGTCGGCAGACGCTATTCAGGCCGACATGGTGGTTACCTACGATCCGGCGACTGGGATGGTAAGTGGTATCGATCAGATTCGTCGCGGCTTCATGAAACGAGAAGAAGTTGCGTGGGTTGGCTCGCATCGACATTCGTCGGAAGGAAACCAGCCCTACATCGCGAGCTATCTGTTTCTTTATGCGATCGATCTACCCGCAGGACTGCGTCAGGTGCGACTGCCAAATAATGACCGAGTTCGAATCATGGCGATGAGTGTTGCACGCGGGCCTTCTCTCATCTGGCCGACGAGGGCTTTATACGCTGCGGATCTGCCCAACCCATAGAGTCAAAGTCAGTTTGCTTCTGGCCACAACACAGGTAGTCATTGCATGAAACGGAGTTGATCTGAAGACCGCAAAAGCACACATAAACGCCCCCATTTCAATAAGAGCAAACTTCCAAAAGGGTATACCCGGCCTTCGCTGGTGGATTGCCGGTCTCATTTTCTTTGCAACGCTCATCAACTTCATCGATCGCCTGACGATCGCTATTCTTGGCCCGGTCATTACCACTCAACTCGGACTCACCAACCTTCAGTTCGCCAGCATAACTACCTGGTTCCTGGTTGCCTACACCGCCAGTCAGGGAGTCTCCGGCAAGCTATACGATCGCATTGGTGCCCGTCGCGGTTTTGCCATATCGATCTGCGTGTGGTCGATCGCCGCGTCTGCTCACGCGTTTGCTCGAGGGTTTCTCAGCCTCAGTTGCTTACGGTTTATATTGGGACTTGGCGAGGCAGGGAACTGGCCCGGCGCAGCAAAAGTCATAGCCCAATGGTTTCCGATTAGGCAACGCGCGCTCGGCATGGGCATTTTCAATAGCGGCGTCTGTGTCGGCTCGATTCTGGCGCCGCCGCTAATCGTTTGGTTGCAGCTGCGATTTGGATGGCAAACTACTTTTCTAACTACCGGCACGCTTGGTTTCTTTTGGTTGGCGCTTTGGCTTCTCTTCTATGAAAGTCCGGAGAGGCATCGCTTCATCACTCAAGAGGAGCTTGCTCTTATCAAATCGGGTCAATCTCTCGTAACACAGGAACAAAAGCTCGACTGGCCAACCCTACTGCGGTTTCGACAGACCTGGGCCATCGTCCTCGCTCGTTTTCTTACTGACCCGGTCTGGTGGCTCTATATCACCTGGTTGCCACTTTATCTCTACAATGCTCGGGGATTCGATTTGAAAAAGATTGGGATGTTTGCCTGGGTTCCGTTTCTGACAGCAGATGCCGGAAGTCTGTTTGGCGGCTGGATATCGGGCCATCTGATTGTGCGCGGCTGGACGATCGACGCAGCTCGCAAAGGCGTCATCATTACCGGCGCGTTGTTGATGACCGCGGGAATTCCAGCGGCGCTGGCACAAAATCCCTTCGTGGCGCTCGCTTTCATTAGTCTGGTAACGTTCGGTTTTCAAAGCTGGATCAATAATGTGCAGACATTGCCGAGTGATCTCTTCCCGGAACAAACAGTAGCTTCGGTTGCAGGCCTCGGCGGTGTCGGTGCGGGAATTGGGTCGATTCTTTATGTGTTAACTACTGGATGGGTTGTGGACCGGTTTTCGTATACTCCAATTTTGATCGGGGCGGGAGTGCTTCCACTGCTCGGGACATTGGTTCTCTTCGGGCTTGGGGGACGGATCCGCCCACTATCGGTTAGTGATGCTTAGATGGGTGGGGAACGCAGATGCAAAACTATTTGGACTTGACGGGCAAGACAGCATTAATTACCGGTGCTTCATCTGGAATTGGCGCAGCGGCTGCCGGCGTGCTTGCGGATCTGGGTGCGCAGGTGGCAATCGCGTACTGCCATAATAAAGCGGGCGCTGACGACGTGAACCGAAAGATCGCAGCCGCAGGCGGCAAGGCGACTGCCATTCGTGCGGACATGCGACGTGCAGAACAGATTCAAATGCTTATCGCTCGCGCCACCTACGAGTTAGGGCCAATTGACATTCTGGTAAACAACGCCGGCTCACTGATCGAACGACAGGGGATCCGCGAGATAACTGAAGAGCGTTGGGACGAAATAATGAATCTCAACCTGAAGAGCGCGATGCTCTGTTGCCGAGCGGTAGCAGCTCCGATGATTGAACGGCGATCTGGAGCCATCATCAATGTGGCTTCAATCGCCGCTCGAACCGGAGGTGGCCCAGGCGCGGGAGCCTACTCAGTTGCCAAAGCCGGGTTAATAACCTTTACTAAGTCATTGGCAAAGGAACTGGCTCCGCATGGTGTACGCGTCAACGCGATCTCCCCAGGCGTAATCGATACACCTTTCCATGAAGTGTTCTCAACACCCGAGATGATGCGAAACTTTGTGGCTTCGATTCCGCTGGGCCGTGTAGGAACGCCAATCGAATGTGCCAATGTAATTGCGTTTCTTGCTTCAGAGGCGTCGAGCTATGTCGTAGGAGAAACAATCGAGATCAATGGTGGTCAATTGATGTTGTGATTCTGTTTGCCTCAATCGGATGAAGTCAGTTAGCAGCATACGAGAATCAGGCAGTAGGAAGGGAGTCGATGAGTTGCGCAGTATAACGATTGGCCTAACTACGTAAGAGCCTTGGATCCAACTTGAACGGTCGTGCCCGCCCAATCGCAAGTAATCGAAAATCGGAATGGGCCGGATTAATTAGATAATTAACCTCGCTGTCAACAACTGTGCTTGGGACCTCAAGCACAACCGGTGACGATGGCTCAGGCGCTGATCGTTACTTGGTCAATCGTTTTCCTCAAATCCTCAGTAAGCATGTAGTGCAGTTACTTATCGTCGGCTTAGTCCTCACGGTGTCAATCGCAAAGCGTCGGCCGACGGAGAGCCGATAAAGGCCGAGAGGGGTTTGCGCCACGCGACTCGCGCCCCGAAGAAGAGCCGAGTGATATCTATTTGATTGAGGCCAACGGCGGGGTGCCCCGTCGGCTGACTGAAGACCCAGCCGAAGATGCAACGCCAAGTTGGTCGCGAGATGGGCGCTGGATCTACTTCGCTTCGAAACGAAGCGGGGACCAACAAGTGTGGAAGATGCCCGCCTCAGGGGGAGAAGCAGTGCGGGTGACTCAGCATGGTGGCCTCGCGCCCTTCGAATCTCGTGACGGCAAGTACGTCTACTACGCAAAGGGCTTGGTTAATCCCAGTCTGTGGTGCGTACCTGTCGAGGGCGGCGAGGAGTCCCTTGTGCTGGACCGGGTAGGCAGCTGGGCGGTGTGGGCCTAGTGGACGATGGAATCTATTTCGAAGACGGTGATGGTCAATCTGGTGAGGTCATAGAGTTCTTCAGCTTCGCGACGCGCCGTGTGACAAAAGTTGCAGCGATCGCAAAACCGGCTGGGATTGGACTCGCCGTCTCCCCAGATGAGCGCTGGCTGGTGTGCCTGCAGAACGAGGAAGGGAGCAGCAAGGTGATGCTGGTGAACAACTTTCGCTGAAGCAAGGAGAGCGCCGGGATCGCCATGATGGAAATAGAACGAAGTCGGCTCGCCTAAATCTATCCTACACACAAGTCGCGCTCGCCGCGCATCTGGCGACACCTCCGATTGGCTTTTCGGTGCGGACGGGGTTAGGCCCGACAGGCCGTGCTTTCGTTTCCAGCAGGAGTAACATCATGAAAAGGAATTTGCGCTTTACACTTCGCATCGCGGCAGCCGTTTTTCTAACTCTAGTTCCTGCCGAATTGCTCGCGCACCACTCGGGAGATCCCAAACTTGATCGAGCGATTGAAAAAGCGAACTCAGAGTTCATCGTCGCCATGAGGACCGGCGACGCCGCGACGATTGCCGCGCCCTATACCGACGATGCGTCTTTCATTCAAATCGACGGCGCCTGCATTCAGGGCCGGGCGGAAATTGAGAAGATGTACCGCGATCGATTTGCGCGCTCTGGCTTGGCACGCTCGACGAAAATTAACTCAAAGAAACTCGTCGTCGACGGTGACCTCGCCTATGAATCGGGATATGGCGAAATCGGGTTGCTCAAAGACGGCAAACTGTCGATCAATGGTGGCCGTTTTCTCACCGTCTGGCAGCGCCAGGCCAACGGCGATTGGAAGATTCTACGGAATGTGGTGCTGCCATGAACGCCTTCTTCAGTCAGAAATACCTTCTTAACAAAGGAAGACATATCTGGACGCCCCGATGGTTGCCGTGAGCCTTCGGACGATCTCGTCGAATGGCTTGGACGAGACAACGCTAGTTCGTCGGACGGGGACTTCTATCATTGCCATTTCTCTGCCCCACTCCTACAGGTTATGCAACGGTTGTAAGAAGATCCTTCGCGCGGTCCTCAGCAGCGGATTGGGGCTGCACAACGCGTTCGTGAATGTGCGCGGCGGGGGTGCGGTCGATCAGCAGACTCAGTAATTCGGGCCGGCTGTAGTGACCTCTCGAGTCCATCACATGCTTCCGCCTGTCGATCAGCGTGAAATCGAGGTCGGCGATGGCCACCCCCTCACCCGACCGGATGGGTTCGCCCAGCAGCGTGCCGTCGGGCGCCACGATCGCGGTGAAGCAACCGCCCGAGATCGGACTGATCTCGCAGCCCGTGTCCTTCATGATTTGCGCCTGCTGGTCGGCATCCAGCCAGGCCGTAGCGCAAACGACAAAGCACCCCGACTCCAATGCATGCTGCCTCACGTTGATTTCCGCCTTCTGCGCAAACGCATCGCCGAACATGGAGCCGGGGTACATCGCAGAGTGGATCTGCTCGCCATCGGCCATCATCGCGTACCGTGCGAGAGGGTTGTAGTGCTCAAAACACGCCAGTTGGCCAATGCGTGCGATCTTGCTGTCAACAGCCCGTAGACCTGAGCCATCGCCCTGGCCCCAGATCATGCGCTCGTAATGGGTGGGCGTGATCTTGCGTCGTCTTTGAATCAACGTGCCGTCACCATCAAAGAGAAGCTGCGTGTTGTACAGAGTTCCGCCGTCACGCTCGTTGACGCCGATGGAGACAACGACGCCCGCCTGCCTGCAGGCCTCGCCGAGGGCGTCCGTGGCGGGGGACGGCACCGTCACTGACTGGTCAAGCAGCTTCAGGAACTCACCGCCGATAATGATTTGATAGCCGGACTGCACGATCGAAAAGTACGGGTAGTAAGGCACCACGGTTTCAGGGAACGTGGCGAACTGCACCCCCTGCTGCCCAAGTTCATGAATCTTCCGCACGACCTTTTCGACCGTCCCCTCGCGGCTATACAGGACGGGACTCAGTTGGACGCCTGCGGCTTTAACGACTCTCATTGCAGTCTCCTTTCTTCAAGTGGTTCTCTTCAACGGGTATTAGGCCTCAACGAGCTACTGACCGCCGTCGGTGTTGTAGCGCCCGTGAGGGCGGTGTTCGTCATAAGGTGCACGGCGAGACCGGCCGCACGAACGGAATCATCGAGGAAGAACATGAAGGACTTCGTCCATGTAGCGGTCGGCGGCGGCGGCTGCCTCCTCCGGACTGTTGCCGTTCTGACGGGCGCTCAAGTAGGACGCGTACCAATCCCACCAGTGGTGCTCAGCGTGCGTCTTCTCGTAGTGGTCGTGGTGCTCCGCCGTCTCGTGGAGGAGCTCTGCAAGGGTCGCGACGTCCACGGTCTGTGCCCGCGTCGACTTCCACTCGCGGCCGGGAAGCCGCATCTTGACCTCCTGGAGCAGCCAACCGTTCCCGTCCGGGTCCGCGAACGAGGCGAAAGAGAAGTAGGTACGACCTTCCGGGTCGCGCCCACGGACGCGCGGGTTCTCCCCGGTAATGTTGAAGGGGCCGCCAGCGTAGTAGAAGACCTCGCTCACGTCGACGCCGCGGGCGATCAAGTCATCGCGGGCGGCGTCGATGTCGTCCACGGCGAGGATCAGGCTGTCCGCCAGGCCGGGCTTGGCCGACTTGATTCCTTTGCCGAAGATGATCGAGGCTCCTGAGTTGTGCGGCGTCATCTGCACGATGCGGAAGTCGTCGCCCGCCGTGAAGTCGCCGTCGAATCGCCAGCCCAGATTCTCGTAGAACGCCTTCGCGCGGTCGATGTCGGAAACGCCGATCATCACGACTTCGAGCTTCATGTCGGGTTGCACTTTATCCAGTTCAGTCATTGTGTGTTCTCCTTTATGAAACTTGTCAGACTGCTTTTGCCGACGCGGTGAATGTCGCCGCATTCTTCCTGACGAAATCCTGCACGCTCAGCGGCACTTGCCCCGTTAGCGTGAGCACGTCGTGCTACATCCGGTCGTAGCGTCCCGCGCGGTGCAGATCGGCCATCGTCGCGAGGTGATTCACCAGGTGAACCGGTAAGCCGCGCTGGAGCAGCCCATCCCGCCACGGCTCGACCGGGATGTCCTGAAAGGTGATCGTGCGGCCAAGCGCCTGCGAATACTCCTGTGCATAGAAATGCATGTTCTCGGACTGCGGCCCGGTAAGGTGATAGATCTGGCCGATGTGCGGCTGCGGATTGGCGAGCAGCGTGGCGACCACACGTGCAACATCTTCCACAGCGACCGGCGAAGTCTTGCCGTCGCCGAACGGTAGTCTGATCTGATTCGATTCCCTGACCGAATCCGCAGTGAAAATCAGGAAGAAGCCTTCGAGAAGCACTGTCGGCCGCACGTGCACGACTGGGAGACCGGACCAGTTCAACGCCTGCTCGGCGAGCCAGTGCAGCTTGTGCTGTGGGCTTGCGGTGGTTTCGGTAATGCTCATCTCTGAGAGCGTCATCTGCGACATATTGATGAACGCCTTGACGCCATGATGCTTCGCCACCGCCGCCACATTTACCGTTGCGGCCAGATAGGCCTCCGAAACGGACATGCCGAAGTACATCGTCTCGCAGCCGGCAATCACTCTATGCATCGAATCCAGATCGAGCAGATTGCCGACCACGACCTCCGCACCCATGTCGCGCAACGTCTGCGCGCGTTCGTCTTCATTTCGCACCATTGCACGCACCGCCTTGCCTTGCTTCAACAGCAGCTCGGTGACCGTGCGCCCTATCCCGCCGACGCGACCCGCCGCACCCGTGACCAGAATGGGATTTGCCATGTTTTTCCTACCGTTTGATATCACTCATAAAACACTCTCTTTTTTTGCCGTTCGCAACCGCAAGTTCCTGAGCTTGTAGGTGCAGCGACGGTTGCGAACGGCACAGCTGCAATTCCCACGGCATTTGTGCGTCCGGCACTTCACTTAAGCGAAACTCGTTATCGTTGAGGGCCGGTGGCTCCTTTCGAAGCAGCTGCAACAGCTGTAGGCTGCGGACTTGTT
>JBKOZZ010000072.1:0-20951 GCA_046726155.1 Acidobacteriota bacterium | reverse complement strand
TCCCGAGGAAGACCCACCCGCTACC
The DNA here is from genome assembly GCA_046726155.1 of Acidobacteriota bacterium. GTDB lineage: Bacteria > Acidobacteriota > Blastocatellia > Pyrinomonadales > Pyrinomonadaceae > PSRF01. Next base: position 20,926 of record JBKOZZ010000072.1, on the reverse strand, counting down.
GCGAGGTGGTACTGACCTCATGGGACTGGAACTTTGGCACTGGCGGTAGTATTCAAACTGAGAGCCGGTGTTGTTGACAATAATTGTTCAGGGAGAGTAAAAGTCCCTTGATTAGTCACGCAACTTAATCTTATCAATCAACCAACTGAAACAGAGTGGGAGCGACTAGATGAGCGCCAAGGAACCAACCAGAGCGAAGCCAGGCCGAACTCTTGACAGTGCCTACAGTTTTTCATTCGCCATTGCCATCGGCTTGATTCTCTTTATTGCGGGACTGGTTATCAGTCTTACCCTGGCCGACGGTTCAAGCATTGGACTCATCTTCGGCATCCCGCTGCTCCTCGCCGGTCTGGTTGTGCCGCTTATTTTGCTGCGAGATCTATTCAAACAGAATGAGGTCTCCGGCCCCTGCCCTTATTGTTCAGTGCCGATCAAAACTTCCGATGCTACTCTCCAATTGCAATGTCCAAATTGTAAGGGAGTGGTAGTAGTGCGCGATATGAAGCTGTATCGTGCCGATAGCGAAAGCTGACAGGCTAAGCACAAACTAAGCTCGGGCTGACGAAAAATGAGCTTTAGTTAATTGGCAACCAGCTTCTGGTCCAGTAGTCGCTGAAGGTCAAGGCGAAGAGAATTGCCAGCCAGAATAATGCGGAAGTAAAGACCACCCAGATAAGTCGCGAGCTGTAACGAACGTGCATGAAATAGAGCACGACGAGCGTAGCTTTGATGACGGCGATCGTGAGCGCGATGATTACGTTCAACTGTCCAGGAAAGTCGCGAAAGCCCGCCCACACGGTAAGGGTTGTGCCCACCAACAAGGCGAGAAAAATCATGACGTAAATCCTAAGGGGTACTATGTGTTCGCTCATTGCAGATGATTCCAGGTTAAAAAGCTGCTGTAAGATTTTTCACTTGGAAAATCTTGTCTTAAACCCCAGCGCCGATAACAAATGCCTCGCGCCGCTACCTACGACAGGCAGGAATGCCTGTCTTACCCTCCATGTTCCAGATGCCGGCCCAATAAATAGAGCAAGGGAAACAGAAAGATCCAGATGATGTCGACGAAGTGCCAGTAGAGGCCGGAAATCTCCACCGGATTGTGATACTCCGGACCGTAGTGCCCGCGCGCGGCGAAATACAGAATTATCGAAAGCACTACCACCCCGATGACCATGTGTACGGCGTGCATGCCCGTCATCGCAAAATAGATCCAGTAAAACATCTCGACGTTTTTCGCTGAAGCTCCGCGAAGGAGATGGACTTTGCCGGGATCGAACGGATTTCCGGGAAACAACCTTCCCGGGATCAGGTGGTCAACATACTTTTCGTGATACTCGAACGCCTTTATTACTAAAAAAGTCAGACCGAGCAGAATCGTTATGGCGAGACAGACGATCTGGTTGCGACGCTTCCCTGTCTGGGCGCCATAAACCGCCAGGGCCATCGTAAAGCTGCTAAGAATCAGCACGCCTGTGTTAATGGCGCCTAATTGCCACGAGAGGTGATTGCTCGCGGAAGCGAAAGCTTGCGGATACTGGGAACGGTAAAGCGTATAGGCGAGAAACATTCCACCAAAGAACATGATCTCAGTGACCAGAAAAACCCACATGCCGAGCGTGCCCGCCTCGCGTTGCTGCTCCAGATTCTCGAAGTGGTGCTGGAGCGCCGGATGGCTTGCTCCGTGCTCGATTGATAAACCTTCTGCCACTTGGTCCCCTTTCGCCAGAAAACGCACCCGAGCGGACGTCGATCTAAACGTTACGGCTGGCCGTTGATAACCGCGTCGGCCACTTCCAATCCTTCATCTTTTAGCCTGCCAATCACCTGCATCTCTTCGGGCGGAGCAAACTCGTATGCTTCCCAGGTAACCACCGGGGTGGCCAGGAAATTTTCAGTCGGCGGCGGCGATGCAGTTCTCCATTCCAGTCCCGGCAAGTGCCAGGGGTTTGGCTCCGCCTGTTTGCCGTAGCGCATTGACCAGACGAGGTAAATCGCCGGTACTAAAAGACCGAAGCCGAGGATCGATGCACCCGCCGACGACAACACATTGAAAACTTGAAACTCGGGTGGGTATGCGTGATAACGCCGGGGCATACCCAGGTAGCCCGCGACAAACTGCGGGAGGAATGTCAGGTTAAAGCCGACGAAGATCACCAGAGCCGAGAATCTACCCCAACCTTCCGGATACATCCGACCGCTAATCTTGGGCCACCAATAGTGCAATCCGCCGAGATAGCCAAACAGCGCGCCGCCAACCATGATGTAGTGGAAGTGGGCCACGACGAAATACGTATCACTAACATGAACGTCGACTGCCAGCGACGCGAGAAAGAGACCGGTCATGCCACCGATGGTGAAGAGTCCGATAAAGCCGAGCGCGTAAAGCATAGGAGTGTCGTAGGAGATTGAACCTTTGTAAAGCGTGGCCGTCCAATTGAAAACTTTGATTGCTGAAGGAATTGCTACTGCGAAACTTAAGAACGAGAATATCATTCCTGCATAAACTGACTGGCTGGCAACAAACAAGTGATGGCCCCAAACCAGGAAGCCAAACACCGCGATGGCCAGGCTGGAGAACGCAACAAACTTGTAGCCGAAAATATTCTTACGCGAAAAATTGGCGATCAATTCACTGACCACGCCCATGCTGGGCAGGACCATGATGTAAACCGCCGGGTGGGAGTAAAACCAGAAGAGGTGTTGGAAGAGCACCGGATCTCCGCCGGCGGCCGGGTCGAAAATCCCCACGTGCGCCAGTCGCTCGAAAGCCAGAAGCAGAATTGTGATCGCGACGACGGGAGTTCCCAAAACCATAATCAGCGACGTGGCATAGTGTGACCAGATGAATAGCGGCAACCGAAACCAGGTCATTCCGGGAGCGCGCATCGTATGAATCGTGACGATGAAGTTCAGTCCGGTCAGAATCGATGAGAAGCCGCTGATAAAGATCCCCAGGCCGGCTGCAATCACATAGGAGTTGGAAAAAGTTGTGCTGTATGGTGCGTAAAAGGTCCAACCTGTGTCAATTCCGCCCGCCAGCAAGGCATAGATCGTAATGATGCCGCCGAGCAGATAGATGTACCAACTGAGCAGATTGATGCGCGGGAAGGCCAGGTCCTTGGCGCCAATCATTAGCGGCACCAGGAAGTTACCCAGCGTTGCTGGTATCGACGGAATCAGGAAGAAAAAGATCATGATGATTCCGTGTTGAGTAAACACCTTGTTATAAGTCGAGGACGAAAGCAGATCGCCCTGGGGCGTCAGCAACTCGAGGCGAATGAGAATCGCGTAGACGCCGCCCACGAGGAAGAAGAAGGTGATCGAGCCGAGGTACAACAACGCGATGCGCTTATGATCCTTCGTCAACAGCCACGACTTGAGACCGTATTCGGCGTTGATGTAGTTAACGCGTGCCGCTGTAGGCGTTTCGAATGTTTCGAATGCTTTCATAATTCCTTTTGCAAACCTATTGCCGATTCGGCCCGGGCGTCGCGCCGGCCGCGGGCGCCGGCTTTGTTTTCGGAGCAGGGCCAGCCGGCGTCGCTGCCGCTGATGGGTTCGAAACCTGCAGCGACTTAATGAATGAAATGATTTGGATCAACTGCTCCGGCGTAACCTGTCCCTGAAAAGTCGGCATGATTGGACCGAATCCGGCGACAATCTTGGCCTGCGGGTTTTCGATCGATTCGCGAATGTACGATTCATCCGCCGTCAGCGTTTGGTTATTTGTTAGGAAAACCCGGCGTCCAAACAAACCTGCCAGCGCCGGACCGCGTCCACCTTCGCCGTTTGCGCCGTGGCAGGAAACGCATCCCAGCGACTGGAAGAGTTGCTGGCCGGCGACGGCCGGAGATAGCTGGCTGGAATTGCCGCTCAACCAGTTATCAAATTCAGTCGGCTGCATGACGATGACCGAACCAACCATTCCCGAATGATTCATACCGCAGTATTCAGCGCAGAAAAGGTGATACGTGCCCGGCTTGGTTGCTTCAAACCACTGCGATGTGTACTTACCCGGTAATACGTCGGCCTTAATACGGAAAGCGGGTATGAAGAAATCGTGAATCGTGTCCTCGGAAGTCATGATCAGCTTGATCTTGCGGCCGACCGGAACGTGAAGCTCATTAATCTCGCGCTGCCCGGTGGAGTGTTGAATTTTCCACATCCACTGCTTGCCCACCAGGTAAATTTCGTTGGCATTCTTTGGCGGGCGAGAATTCTGAAAATAGATTTGTGCGCCCCAGGCAAACATGCTCATCGCAATCATGAAAGGAATCACCGACCAAATCGTCTCCAGTTTGTGCGAGCCCGCAATTGGTCGCGGAATTTCGTAGGGTGTGCGGCGACGATATTTGATTACGAAGAAAATCAGCACGCCCGAGATGAGCAGTGTGAAGAAGGCCGTAACGCCGGAAAGATAAAAATAAAGCGCATCAACCTTCCCTGAAACAGTGGAAGCGCTTTCCGGAACAAATGGAATCCAGGAGGTCTGCATACGTTCTTCTTCGTTTTGAGCTTGAAGTTTAGCGTTCAACCTTTAGGTTGCTGCTTTGCAACGCCGCAAGCTAAAGCTTGAGCTCTCAACTTCTTGAACTACTCCAGTCTAAACGCCGGCTGGCAAATCAACTTGCGTATGGCCACGACGTCGCAAAGCAAACAACATCACAATCATTGCTACTAAGGTTACGACGCCCCCCACCCGCATCATTTTCATCACCGCAGCTCCATACTTTCCGGTAGCCGGATCGTAGTGGTAGCAATAAAGCAGCAACTGATCGACCGGCGTGCCAATCTTATTGTCCGCGGCCTCAATCAAACCCAGCCGCAGATCGCGCGGCGCGTATTCGATGCCATAGAAATAGCGCGCCAACTTTCCCGGCGGTGTGGTCACATAAATTGCGCTGCCATGCGCAAACTGGTTCGTGGCTTCGTCGAAGTGATAACGAAAACCGACCGCGTCAGTCAGGCGTTTGATATTCGCCTCGTCCCCGGTCAGAAAATGCCAGCCGGCGGCCGCTTTCGAGCGCCGGGCCTCGGGCAGGTAGTTCACATAAGTATTCTTCTTTGCCGCCGCGAGCGCGGGAGTCTCGCGCGGATCGAAACTCACGGTCACCACCTCAAACTCTTGCCCGGGTTGGAAAGCCATAACCTTGAAAGCGGTCACCATGCCGTTGAGCACCTGATTACAGAGCATCGGACACTGGTAATAGACGAGCGAAAGCACCACCGGTTTTTTTCCGAAGTAGTCAGCGAGCTTTACGTTCTCGCCGTTCTCGTTCTTGAACACAAGATCGAGCGGCAATTGTTCGTTGAGCTTCTGATCGATGCCGACGCCATTCAAAGCTTTTGGCAAGCCACTGGGAGCCCTCGCTTCATACGGTCGAGAACTATAGAGCGGCGAGTTTCCCTGCGTCTGACTGAACTGAGCGAAAGCGGACAGGGGCAGGAGGCAGCAGCAGGCGGCAGCCAAAAAACCTGCCTGCCTGGTTGAGAGCCTACAAAACCTCGTGCCGTCTGCCGTCTGCCGTCTGCCGTCTGCTTTCATTCGTTTCCCTTTTCCACGGTGCGTCCTGAGCTCCACGCTGTTGGTGGCGCCATAGCTGCCGGCTTTCCGGAATTTCCGGCTGGTGGCCGCACTTGCAGTCCGCCACCCGCCAACAGCATGTCGATGGCTTGGTCAATGGGCAGGCAAGGAGTTTTGCGGTCCATAGCTCCGGGTGGTAACTCATCGCTCTTACAATGGAGCTGACGCTCCCATTGTTCACGCAGCACCCGGTATTCAGCTTCCGGTTCTCTGTTTTCAAGCTTTACTCGCTCGCCGTTTTCCAGCGTCACCTCAAATCCCGGGGCCGCCTGCAATCTTGGATCAGGCGGCAGTCGCTCCTGTGGCGACATGGCCATTGGACCCGACTTCGGCGCCCTCTCTTCTTCCTGCGCATTCAGAAAATCAAACATGCCCCACATCAACACAAAAACAACGATCCCTAACACCGTCAGACCCAAAACAAACTTCAACACGCCGGAAACGCTGACGTCGCTCGCTTCGTGCGTCACGTCCGGATTCTTGATGTGCGACACGTCGGGCGTTTCTGTAACGTGTCGCGGATCCTGGCCGTTGCCTTTATGTGTAGTTTTCGACATCCGTTAACCCTAATGACCCGCGTGTGCGTGTTTCTGCTCGAGCACCGTCTCAAACAGGGGATCGTTTATCGGTATTAGCGGCCGCTGGCGCAAGGCCCAGGCAAAAGCGGCGAGCCAAAGGCCTCCCATGCCGATGGGCGCAACCGCGTCCATCCAGCTAATGTGAAAATTTTCGCCGGTAAAGCTTGGCGTAATCATCCAGAACAGGTCGACCAAACGCATCATCAGAATCAGTAGTGCCACGATGACCAGCTTGCCGGCGTGGCGTTTGAACGATCGCGACAACAGAAACAGAAACGGGAAAGCAAAATGCAGGATAACAACTGCCAGAGCGATCGCGCCCCATGTCCCGCGAGTTCTTGGCAGATACCAGCGTATCTCCTCCGGCAAGTTACCCGACCAAACAATGAGAAACTGCGAAAAAGCGAAGTAGGACCACAGCATGACCAGGGCCAGTAGCAGTTTGCCAAGATCGTGAAAGTGTAATTGCGCGACGACGTGGTTCATCGGTTCTTCTCTCACCAGGGCGGCCATCACGGCAATCACGAAAGCCAGCCCACTCAACGACCACGAAGCAACAAAAACAAAGCCGTAAATCGTAGACGACCATTCCGGGTCCAGCGACATGAACCAGTCTATTGAAGCAAACGTCACCGTGAAAACAAAAAGCACCATTCCCGGTCCACTGATTACTCGCATGCGTTTGGTAACCCGGGGGTCGGCAGTTTTGTCCTGCACCAGCGACCAGCGATTCAAAAAGAAGGCGAGCGCCAGCCAAACAGCAAAGTAGATCGCGGCACGCACAGTGAAGAACGAAAGGTTCAAATATTTCGCCTTCTCGGTTAGTGTCGCGTTCTTTGCCATTTCTTCCGCATGTGTCCACGGGTAGATCCAGTGTGCGCCAGCGACAATCGGGACAAAGAGTATTAGCGCCAGCGGTAACGTTCGCGTCGCCGCCTCAAGTACTCGCCGGATCACGAGCCCCCAGCCGCCGCCCGTCAGATGTTGCAGCATGAGGAGCGCTAGTGAGCCGACCGAGATTCCCACCCAAAAGGAAAAAGCAAACAGGTAGGAATGGAAAAACTGCCGGCGATCCACGAAAAATCCGATTACAAAAACGACTGCGAACACAATACCAACGATTAGTGCGAGTTGTTGGAAACGACCAGCACTCGGAGGCGCATTGTATGGACCGCTCGTCAATCTCGTCACTGATGACCTCCCGTCTGAGAAGGCGAGCTCGTGGCTGAGGGCTGTGCCACCGGCGCTTGGGCCTGCTGATTTTGCTGGCTTAGCTGCAACGCTCGAATGTAAGCGACAATCGCCCAACGGTCCGGCACAGGAATCTGTGGCGCATAACTCGGCATTGCGCCCCAGCCGTTTGTTATCGCGTCAAAAAAGTGTCCAACCGGCGCTTGCCGCAACCTCTCATCATTAAACGAAGCGGCCCGGCGAAAGCCGCGTCTGACAATCATTCCATCACCGTTTCCGGTCAGACCGTGACAGGCCGAACAAAAAATCTCGTAACGTTCTTTGCCGCGACCCACTACTTCTCTGTTTACCGGAATGGGAAAAACTTCTACGTCGTCCGGATAGGCCGCAGCGCCAATTGGGGCCGCACCGGTCACCGGTGCCGTGGCGGCGGGCTGCGAACCGGGGGAGGTTTGCGCAGACGGAGCTGAAGCGTTGGCGGTGGTCTTGCCCGCCTTCTTGCCGGTAAAGAACTCAGTATCTTCTTTCAAGAAGCCCCGCGCCACGGTGCCTTCGACTGGCGGTCGCGCCGACAGTCCATCTCGAAAGAAAACGGTTGAGCGATAAGGCTTCATCTTCGGTTGGTCCTGCATATCGCGTCTGCAAGAAACAGTGAAAGACAGCAGGCAGACGACAATAAGCAGGAGGCAGGAAGAACGAGACGAGCGCCCAGTCTTCGGCAACCACAGGAATCGACTTCCTGCCGTCTGCCGTCTGCCGTCTGCCGTCTGTCTTTTAGACTTCCACATCGTTAACTTCAATCGCGCCCAGACTCTGCATAAACCGGGTCGCTTCCTCGTGCTTAAACTTTGGATCGTTTGCCTCGATCACCAGGAAAAACTTGTCGCGTGTAGCCAGCACAAAGTTTGGCGCGTTGAACACCGGGTGGTACGGCTGCGGCAACTTGTTAAGCGCCAGCATGCCTAACACCGCTGCAAAGGAAGCCACCAGCACGGTGCACTCAAACGTGATGGGAATGAATGCGGGCCAACTGTTAAGAGGCTTGCCGCCGACATTCAATGGATAATCGATGACTTCCATCCAATACTGCATGAAGAACCCGCCCAGCCCGCCGAGGATCCCGCCGAGTAAAACAATCAGCGGCAGACTAGTACGAGTGAAACCTATCGCCTCGGAAAGTTCTTCAATCGGATACGGCGAATAACCATTGATGCGCCGGTATCCTGCCTCGTAAGTTTGGCGCGCCGACGCAACCAGGTCTGTCGGATTATCAAACTCGGCCATGATCCCGTAGAGCGCGGGCGCCGCTCGCCGACGATCGTGCGCAGGGCTGGAGGTCGCATGATTGAAAGGCTCCGGGTCTTCCAAATCATGTTCCCAGGGTTGTTCTTTGTTATCGTCTTCAGCCATCGCTCAGCTTGTTTGTCACGCAAGCAGTTTAGAGTTCAACCTTTTAGGTTGTTCGGTTCCGAAAGCAGCAAGCTAATAAAGCTTGAACTCTAAACTTCAGTCATCTTCCGCAACTTGTAACGCAAACTGTTAGTTTGCGAACGGTTCGTTGCCACTCAGTTGTGCCTGGGCCACCTTCCCGGCAAACTAACAGTTTGCGTTACCTCTATTCCTCAACTTCCGCTCCCGGCAAGATCGTGCGCATTTCGAAGATCGAGATCATTGGCAGAAAGCGAATGAACAGAAACAACAACGTAAAGAAGAAACCGATCGTGCCTATGAACATCGCCCAGTCCCACATCGACGGTTGATACATGCCCCACGATGAAGGCAGGAAGTCGCGATGCAGGCTGGTAACCACAATGACGAATCTTTCCAGCCACATGCCGATGCTTACTACGATCGAAATCAACCACAGCAGCAGCAGGTTGGATCTTATCTTCTTGACCCAGAGAAACTGCGGCGTGATGATGTTGCAAAGAATCAGCGCCCAATAGTAGTAGGCATAGGGGCCATGCATTCGGTTCCAGATCATGTACCGCTCGTAACGACTGCCGCTGTACCAGCCGAAAAACGCCTCCATCACATAGCCGTAGCCGACGATCAAACCCGTCGCGAGCATAACCTTGGCCATGTTGTGCATGTGGCGCATCGTAATGAAACTTTCCAGGCCATAGACCCTTCGCAAAGGAATGGTCAGCAACAACACCATCGCAAAGCCCGCATAGATGGCTCCAGCCACGAAGTAAGGCGGAAATAAGGTAGCGTGCCATCCAGGGATTACGCCTACCGCGAAGTCGAGGCTGACTACGCTGTGAACCGAAAGCACCAATGGTGTGGCCAGTCCAGCCAGAAGCAGATACGCCATTTCGTAGCGTTGCCAGTGTCGCGTCGAGCCGCGCCAACCCATTGCCAACATTCCGTAAACGATTTGGAACGACTTGCTGCGGGCGCGATCGCGCAGGGTCGCGAAGTCGGGGATCAAACCGACAAACCAAAACATCGCCGAGACGGTGGCGTAAGTGGACACGGCGAAGACGTCCCACATCAACGGGCTGCGAAACTGCGGCCAGATGCCCATCGTGTTGGGATACGGAAACAGCCAGTAAGCCAGCCAGGGACGCCCGAGGTGCATAATCGGATACATGCCGGCCTGAGCCACCGCAAACAACGTCATTGCCTCCGCGAAGCGGTTAATAGACGTGCGCCACCGTTGCCGCAGCAAGAGCAGAATCGCCGAGATTAACGTGCCGGCGTGACCGATTCCGATCCACCAGACAAAATTCAAAATGTCCATTCCCCAGGCGACGGGAATGTTCACACCCCAGAGTCCGATGCCGACGAAGAGAAGCTTGGCAATCGTCAGAAGCATTAGCTGGAAAAGAACAAACGAGATCGCGAACCCGATGAACCAACCGACCGGCGTCTTCCGCTTCAGTACTATCGAACTAATCTTGTCGGTTACCGATGCAAACGTCAGCCCCGGTGCGATAACCGGCGCCGTCGTATGATGAATCGGATCTTGGCTGTGTGGTTCGTCCTGCATGAATCAGAATCAGGCCACGGAGGCACAGAGGCGGAAAGATTGATTCAAGAAGCATAAGCTCCGGGTCGGGAAGGGCGGCTTGCCTCCGCTAGTCGAATGGCACTCAACCAAAGCGGGGACAAGCCTACCTTCCCAACCATGAGATTCTCTTCCTTGAATCATCCTCTGCGTCTCTGTGCCTCTGTCGCTATTCCTCATTCCTAAAAATCTCCGGGTTTGGATTTCTGAGCGCTGACAAATATGTCGTGCGCGGCTTAGTGTTCAAATCTGCCAGCAATGAATAGTTCCTCTTTTCAGCCTTCAACTTCGAAACACGACTGTTGGGATCGTTTACGTCGCCGAACACGATCGCTTCCGTCGGGCACACTGCCTGGCAAGCGGTCACGATTTCGCCATCCCGAACCTTTCGTCCTTCCAGCTCCGACTGGATTTTTGCGCCCTGAATGCGCTGCACGCAGTAAGTGCATTTCTCCATCACGCCGCGGCTGCGCACGCTCACGTCGGGGTTGCGCATTAGCTGGTAAGTAGGCGTATCCCAATCCTGGTACAAAAAGAAATTAAAACGCCGCACTTTGTAGGGGCAGTTGTTCGAACAATACTTGGTGCCCACGCAGCGGTTGTAGACCATGTCGTTGAGGCCTTCAGCGCTGTGGACCGTCGCATGCACCGGGCACACGGGCTCACACGGCGCGTTCTCGCAATGCATGCACGGCACGGGCATGAAGTTTGTCGCTTCCGGATTATTTGCGTCCTCGCCTTTGAAGTACGTGTCAACGCGAATCCAGTGCATCTCACGACTGCGAACCACTTGTTCTTTTCCAACTACCGGAATGTTGTTTTCTGACTGGCAGGCGATGGTGCAGGCATTACAGCCGACGCAGTTGTTCAGATCGATAGCCATGCCCCAGGCATAGTTCAAACCATTGCCCTGATTCTGGTAATCGAAGAGTTCAGGATGGTAGAGCGTTTCGTGGGGCGGAGGATCATGTGTCTCCCCAGCGGGAGTATCCTTCAAATATTCCTCGAGCGTTTGCGAACGCAGTACGTCGCGATCCTCTTTGCTGAAGTCGCGATCCTCCAGCATGAAATGAAGCTGCGTAACTGCAAGCAAATGCTGAATGCCGGCTTTCTCAACCCGGACGCCGCTTGCTGACCATGGTGAATCCGAGGTGCGAATCTCGTAGGCGTTGAAGCCGTGCTCGTTGCCAACGCGCCCGGCGCTCTTGCGACCGTAACCGAGATGCAAGGTAATCACGCCGTCGGGTTGGCCCGGCGTGATCCAGGTTGGAACGGGATCGCTAAACGTTCGTCCCTGGTGAGTAATCTTTAACGTGTCGACGTAAGTGTCGCCGCCCTTTTTGCCGATAGTCCTTGTTAGTCCCAATTGCCTGGCGGTGTTCGGACTAACCAGCGCGGCATTGTCCCAGGTGAGTTTCGACAACGGCTTAGGCAATTCCTGCAGCCAGCCATTGTTGGCAAAGCGACCGTCATAGATCGTCGGGTCAGTGCGGAAAACGATTTCGTAAAGGCCACCAGACTGCGGCTGGAGGCCTGTTGTTGCTGGGACCGCGGGCGTCCCGCCCGCACTTTGTAGCGCCAGGCCCGCTGCGTTTACCGAAACAGTCTTCGCCGGCAACGCCGTGTTCGGAACAAATCCATCATGAACGCACTTACGCCACCACGTTTCAAAGTCGGCCGATGGTGTAGCAACAGGCGCTGGCGTTGGCTGACTGCCTCCTGCTCCTGCACCTGCTCTTGCGCCTGCTCCTGCGCCTGCTCCTGCGCCTGCTCTTGCCGCCTGCCCCTGCCTCTGTCTTTGCCATGAGTCCCGAATGATCTCGTAAGGCTTGCGGTCATACTGCGGCGTGAACACTGCCAGCAACTCATGAGCGCTCTTGCTCTGGTAGAGCGGCTCGATCAGCGGTTGCACGATCGTCACCGTGCCGTCGTAGGAACGCGTATCGCTCCACGCTTCGAGATAGTGCGATTCTGGAATGTGCCAATGACAAAGGTTTGATGTTTCATCCTTGTACTGGCTAAGATGAACCCGCAGCTTTGTCGTCTTGAACATTCGATCCTGATTGAGCTTGAGGTCAGCAGGCGTGTTGTAAACCGGATTGCCGCCGACGATCACCAGCATCTCGACGTGACCGTCGTCAATGTCTTTAAGCAACTCCTGCAGCGACTGTCTTTGATCTACTGAGTTCGCTTCGATCGGATCTGTGTAGAAAACAGTCTTGCCGACATTGCCCAACGCATCGTTCATCGCATGAGCCAGTGCATGAACTGCAGGCGTCATCTCTTTGCCGGCAATAACAATGCTTGCACCCTGGTGCTGTTGCAGATCGCGCGTGATGGCCTGCACATCACGCAAATATAGAGAGTTAGAATGGGTGTCACCCGCACTCACCAGCTCGGTCTTGACGGTCTGGTTGCCGGTAGCTGAGGTGCGCTCTCGTTGCAGTCCAGCCGCAAAACCTCGAGCGTAGGTTTCAATCTCACTCGGTTTCACTGACCAATGATGGTCCGCGCTCGCTCCGGTAGTGGTCGGCGTGCTCTCAATCACGTAAAGGCGGCTCATCTCCTTCTTGCCTTCAGTGATTCGCCGGCGCGCGGCGAAGTCACGGGCATATTTCAAGGTACCCGGATGCGCCGAAAGGAAATCAGCGTCGAGCGCGAGAATGCGATCAGCCTTGCTGAAGTCGTAAATGGTATTTACCGGTTGACCGAAAGCCATTACCCCACCGGCGCGCGCGTTGTCGTGATTTACCGGTTCGTACTGATGCCACTTCGCCTGCGGAAACTCCGTCAGGATTGCCTTCAACTGCGCCGCGAGCGTTGGCGACGTAATCGTCTCTGTCAAAAATCGTATTCCCGCGCCCTGCTTCGGCCGCTGTTCATCCAGAGCGGTGCGAATCTCTCCGACGAAGGTTGACCAGGTGCGTGCCTCTTCGCGGTAGAGAGGAGTCGGTGAGCGGTCGGGATCGTAAAGACTCAAGACTGACGCTTGCGAAAAAATGTCGGTGGCGCTGGAGCCGCGATCGTTCGGATCGCTATTGCGGCTATTGGGGTGGTCGGGATTTCCTTCCAACTTGGTGGGGCGCCCTTCGTTGCTTCTAGCCAAAAGCGGCGTCGCGACTCCGCCGAGCGACGAAGCCGTCGCGAAGAACAGCGCCCTGCCGGGAACTCCGTCTTCGGGCTGTCGTATGTTTGGAACAATCTTCTCCGGAGGTTGAAACACGCAACCACTCAGGCCGGCCAGCGCCAGCGAAGCTCCCATCAACTTCAGAAACGTGCGACGCTCGACCGGATCGTTCCACTCTTCGGCGTGCTGCGGATATTCGCGTTCGACAAACTCGCGAAACTCCGGCGCGTCGGCCAATTCCTCGAGACTCCGCCAGTAGCTCTTGCCAGGAGCGCGCAGGTCCTGACCGTTTTGCTGCGCGAGCACGCGCTCTCGCATCAGTTTGAAATTAATGTGGCGATCTTCAGACATCGTCAAAATTCTATTCGCGCTTCGCGCTCATTGCGGGCGGGACGCCCGCGATCCCAGTACCCGCGATCCCAGTACCCGCGATCCCAGTACCCGCGTCCCAGTGCTAACGGTGACAGGTCGAGCAGCTCGTTAACACTTTCGCTGGTTGAATGTGATAATCCGCCACCAGCGCGTTGCCTTCCGCAATTTCCTCCTCAGTTTTGTTTTCCTGCCGCCACTGCATATCGAAAATCTTTTCCTTCTTCCGCACAAATCTTTCCGGATTCCGATGACACTCGAGACACCACTCCATCTGCAGCGTTGACGCCTGATAAGCAATCGGCATCTGATCCACGCGGCCGTGGCAAGTCGAACAGCCCACACCTTTTTTTACATGAATGCTGTGATTGAAATAAGCGTAATCGGGAAGGTCGTGCACCCTAATCCACTCGATCGGTATACCGCTGCGAAAGCTGGCGCGCACCGGCTCGAGATAAGGACTATCCGCCCAAATCTGTTTATGACAATTCATGCAGGTATTGGTTGATGGCATGCCGGCAGATGCGGCAATCTCGACAGAGGTGTGACAGTAACGACAATCCAGGCCATCGTCGCCGACATGATGCTTATGACTAAATTGGACGGGTTGTGCGCGTTCAACCCACTGGCCGGTGTTCCAGGACGAGCGATTCAATTCCGCGCCTACCCAAAGCGCAGCCAACAGAATAAAAACTGCACCATAGATCGTCAGCTTCGCGAGGGCGTTCGTGCTGTGATGAAAAATCTGGGGCATCGCGGCGGCTTGGCTAATCCGTCTTTACAAAATTCAGCAATTCAATAACTGGAAAATTTCGCCCGGTCGAAGAACCGGGAACAGCAACTGCACTTGAAGCGACAGACCACAACCACCCGTGTAGACAGCGCGGTCCCACAAAACCCCTCGCCCAACTGTTTCTGACAGAGTGTTTGATTACTTTATCAGATGGTTAAATTTTTTCAAATTCTCGTTAATCAGCCACGCAATGCGTTAAAGTGCTATTAGCTTGGTCGCTCAAACCTAACTCACTACCAAAACGGTTTTCGATTACGCTGCACGTATTAAGCGGTTTAATCGCTCCGGCATTACTATCCACAAGTTGTTTCAAAAGATTGTAGGATACAGAACCAATGTTCATAGGCCACTTCGCAGTCGGTTTCGCTTCGAAGCGATTCGCTCCGCAAACTTCTTTGGGCACGCTCATCGCGGCGGCAGCCCTGCTCGATTTGTTATGGCCTGTGTTTCTCTTGTTGGGCTGGGAGCAGGTGCGCATAGATCCGGGCAACACTGCCGTTGCGCCACTGGACTTTGTTTCCTATCCCATCTCGCACAGTCTTGTGGGCGCCGTTTGCTGGGCCACGCTCTTCGCAGTTCTTTATTACGTCCTTAAACGTTATCGAGCCGGCGCCTTGGTGATTTGGATTGGCGTAGTCAGCCACTGGGTTTTGGATTTTGTAACGCACCGGCCTGACCTGCCGCTTTATCCCGGCGGCCCACGCGTGGGACTCGGCTTGTGGAACTCGATCCTGGTGACGGTAATTGTTGAAGGGTTGATGTATGCAGCCGGGATCTTGATCTACCTGCGAGTGACGCGGGCGAAGGATGGAATGGGACGATGGGGCTTGTGGTCCTTCGTAGTGGTGGTTGCGGCCGTTTACGTCGCAAACATTTTCAGTCCGCCGCCTCCGGACGTAAGAACGCTTGCGCTAGTGGCTATACCATTCACCTGGGTACTAATTTTTTGGGCCGGGTGGGCTGACCGGCACCGCGAAGCGAGATAGTGGTCAGTCTCAGATTTGAGATCTGAAATTTGAGATCTGATTTGATTGAGAACTGAGATTTGATTCAGCTAATAGAAGCGTCGCGTGCCAGCATTGCAGCGCCGATGGTGGCGGCATCGGCCCCCAGAGCGGCGGCCACAATCTGAGTTGCTTCAAAACAAGGTTGGAAGGCGCGTCTTTTTGCTTCCTGGATGATCGGTTTCAGAATCAGATCGCCGGCCTGCATCACTCCGCCGCCGAGGACGATTTTCTCAACATTCAAGAGATTGATGATGCTGGCGACACCTGTGCCGATATATTTCCCGGTACGCTCAATCATCATTAGCGAAAAATCGTCACCCTCTTTTGCCTCGCGCGCCAGATCGTCGGCGGTGAAGTCCTTGTTCATGGCTAATTTTGAAAGTGATGAGGTTGAATCTCGATTCAGTCGTTCATTTGCGCGACGCACGATGTTTGGACCGGAGGCAATTGTTTCCAGGCAGCCGGTGTTGCCACACTCGCATTCCGAGCCTTCGGTATCGATCGTGATGTGTCCGACTTCGCCTGCGAAACCCGTGGCGCCGGTCCAGAGCTTGCCATCGAGAATGATCGCCCCGCCGATGCCTTCGCCGATGGTGATGTAGAAAAGATCCCGGCTGCCGCGACCGGCGCCAATTTTGAACTCACCATAAGCCGCGGCGTTGGCGTCGTTTTCGAGCTCAAAACGCAAGCCAGTGGCGTCCATCAATTCAGCGTGAAGGTTTTCGCGAACTATTCCCGGCACGTTTCTCGAAGCGACGACGCGATCAGTTTGCCTGTTGACCAACCCGGGTATGGCAATACCGACAGCCTCGACGTTCTGTTCAATCTGGCGTAAATCCGTGACCAGCCGGGCCACTTGCTCGACCAGGCCATCGACTTGCAATCGCGCCTCCCGGCGCTCCCCGATGACGCCATCGTTGTTTACCGTCGCGGCCCGGAGTCTGGACCCGGAAAGTTCGATTCCAATGAAACTCGACTCCGACTGAGGGGGCATTGGGGGTTTAAAACCTTCCTATGAGTAGTTAATATCCTGCGAAACAAGCGGAAGCATAATCGAGGGTACTGGGGCTGTCAAACACGTCTTTCTGCGTGTAGAATGACTGCCCACACTAGTCGTACGTTCGAAGATCTGCGTTTTTGAACTTTGTACTTTGGTTTTGATCCTGGCGTTCTCGAGATAATTGCCTCCAGCTTCTAATAGTCAAAATTCAAAGTAGAAAGCTCAAAGTTCAATTCAACATGCAGATACGCTCAATACTATTGCCGACGGACTTCAGCGAATGCGGCAACTACGCGCTTTCCTATGCCACGTCTCTGGCGCGGACGTTTGGCGCTTCGATAATCTTCGTTCACGTTATCGAGCCGATGGTGCCGAGCGTGGGCTATTCCGGCATGACCGAGCCTTTGCCAATTGCCGATATTTCCGACCAGCTTGAGGATTCCGCGGAACGCGAGCTGCCGAAATTCGCCGAATGCGAAGAATGTGCTGGACTGGAAATCGAGGAGTTGATCGTTCATGGCGAAGCGGCTTCTGAGATTGTGCGAGTCGCCAAAGACCGCAAAGTCGATTTGATTGTTGTTTCATCGCACGGACGAACCGGATTAGGACGAATTCTGTTTGGGTCCACCGCGGAAGCGGTTGTACGACATGCTTCGTGCCCTGTCCTGGTCGTGAAACCGTCGCAGGAGGAACAAGGAACGTCGTAGTGAGCAACGGGCAGTCAGTAGTGAGCATTAAGCAGTGAGCAGTAGGCAGCTTGTTCGGGTACCGGCGGTGTCGCCTTTTGTACCGCTCACTGCTCACCGCTCACTGCTCCCTTCCCAATTATGCATCTCGATTTCCTTTACGACTTTATCGGCCACTACGGTCTCTATGCGGTCTTTCTGCTCGTAATGATCGAGGGCGACCTCACCCTGCTGCTCGCCGGCGTTCTCGCGCACAGTTATTTTTTCGGCGAGCATAGTTTCGCCTGGGTTCTGCTTGCCGGTACTCTGGGTGGTTCGGCGAGCGACAACATCGCATATCTCAGCGGTCGTGAGTTTCGCAAAGGTGTTCGGGAATTTCGCTTCTATCGCACCGCTAAACCGCGAATGGAGCGACTGACGAACAATTTCGGCGGACTGTCAATCTTTCTTTCGAAATACATTTACGGTTTGCGCTGGGCGTCGTGCATATTTCACGGCGTGGGCCGGATGCCATACTTGCGCTTTGTGCTACTGTCACTGACTAGCTGTTTTGCGTGGGTCTTCCTTCTCACCGGTGCGGGGTATTTTTTCAGCGGCGCTGTTATCGGGATCATTGGAGATTTTCAACGGCTCGGCAAAGTGCTGCTGGTGATCGTGGTCGTAGGCATCGCTGGGTTCTATTTTGCCGAACGTTTTTGGTTATCCAGGAAAGTTGAAGGAGCTGATCCGGAACGATTGCAGGAGTTGGAGCAAGTTGCGCAAGAGAAGTTGCAGGAGCTAAAACAGGAATTTCAGGAGCATATTCCGTTTAAGCAGTCGCGTCACGAAGACCAGGAGAAAATTGCTTCGAAGGGTAAGAAGGAATGAGCAGTTTGTATGGAAAGGACCACTAAAAACTGAGTGCTTATTGAATCTTCTGCACCGACGCGCGTCGATCTTGCGGGCGGTACGATCGACATCTGGCCGCTCTATCTATTTCATCCTGGCGCCGCGACAGTAAATTTCGCCACCTCGCTTCGCGCTTATTGTCAGATCAAAACGCGCGAGGACGGCCGCATTGTGCTCGAATCACGCGACCGAAAGGTTGCTTTTGAAACTAATCTCGCGGCCCTGGAAGATCTCATTCGCGAAGAACGTCTCGAATTGATCTCGAAGCTGGTTCACTTCTTCAAACCAACCACCGGTTTTCATTTGACCGCCAACAGCGAAGTTCCCGCAGGCGCCGGTATGGGCGGATCGTCAGCGCTCGCCATTGCCTGTATCGGAGCGCTCAATCGGCTCGTGGGAAATCGCTATGAAGAGCGGAAATTCATCACCATCGCCGCGAATATCGAGACCACCGTGATTCGGGTGCCAGCCGGTTTTCAGGATTACTACTCGGCGCTCTATGGTTCCACTTCCTGTGTACATTTTCGCGCCGAAGGGATCCAGCGGGAAGCGCTCAGAATCGATGAAGCGAAACTCCAAAATCGTATTGCAATCTGCTACACCGGCGAGCCGCGCCTTTCGGGAACAAATAACTGGGAGATATTGAAGCGTCACATCGATGGTGATCCGGAGCTGTTCGTACTCTTTAATGGGATCCGCGATTCCGCGCAGCACATGCGTGCTGCTTTGCTGGCTAATGATTGGAGCGCCGTGAGCGAAACAATGCGCGCTGCCTATCCCAACCGTAAACGGCTGGCGCCCGGCGTAACCACTCCGCAAATGGAACGGCTGGTGGAGACAGCGCTGGCTAATGGTGCGGAAGCAGCGAAAGTATGCGGCGCGGGCGGCGGGGGCTGCATCGCCTTTCTGTGTGCCGAAGGACGAAAGGCCGAGGTAGAGCAGGCCCTGAATGCAGAGGAAGGCGCAGAGATTCTCAACTGGGAGTTTTCTCGCGAAGGGCTAATTGTCACTGAATCTTAGTCTCCCTTTTTAGCGAGTCGGCGGGGGCAAGCCCACCTTCCGGACCATGAGCTGATCAGACTCGATTTGCTAATTCTTAGTCGAAAGGCTTTCAAGGCACGATTAGACAAGCCTATTATCAATCTCTCAGGTTGGGAAGAAGTTGAGCTTGCCCCCGCCGGTTCGCTGTCTTGATCAGGACCTCAATCAGATCATCCATTGATGGCGGCTGTCATAGTAAGACGGGGAACGCTCCGGATAACGTTTCCTGTATTTCTTGTAGCGGACAAGGAGCTGTTCATACCGTTTGTCTGAAGAATGAATTCGCCGGTGTGGTAACGCACGCAGATGGGTTTCAATCTTCGACATATTCCGCGGCGAGAAGCGCCAATCATAGTTTCCGAGTTCGTAGAGGCTGGTGAGGCCGTAGCCTTTTATCCGTCCTGAGAAATCCACGTAAGGATCGAAATAGCTCCACGTCAAATCCCTGAGCGAGCGAAACAGTGGCTTGCGTCCGTTCAAGCCGATATCGCGCGAACGACCAATAGACCCCCACAAACCGTCTTTCTGAAAAACGAAGATCACGTGATCCAATAAATCCTGCGACTCGATATCCAGCAACAACGGAGGGTAGCCATGCTGTTCGAGTATTACGGCTGCACCAACCGCAGCTTCAAGGCAGTGTGCTTCGTGCCGTCGCAACAGTTCGCGGAAAGAGCGAAGCGTACCACCGTTGCGTTCCCAGTTGTAAGGCATGGAAGTGAAAAAACGCTGCACTTGTGCGGGCTTTTGAAGCGATTGGATTAATCGCCACTCTTTTTTAGTAAAGGACTCTTTACCCGGTGCTAAATCCATCGAGCAAGAGCTTTAGCAGATGAATTGTGGAAAGGCAAAGCCGGAAACAGCGAAGGCTTTAGACGATTCACAAATTGATCACAAAGACAACCTGTAATCCTGTTTGACCTCCCAATTTAAAAGTTGAGTTGCGGTCCCTCCTCAGCGCGCTTGCTTCCGGAGGTCTGAGTGAGGTAAGAGTTTAGCCAGTCGAACACAGCTAATTCGGTCAGGCAACGACCTTGGCTTGCTGATAACTTTCATCGGGGTACCAGGGATTAGCGATTTAAGATCGCCATCAACATGGAAAAAGATCTTTCAACCCGCCAGCTGAGTCGTGGCGAGAAAGAAACTGAAACCGAAGCGGCGCGTCTGATCGAACACATCGAAGAGGCGCTGACGGTCGTTGCCATTCGTTCAAATGTGGAAAGCGATTCGCTTGAAGCAGTTGCCGATCGCATCGAGCGAGCCGCTCGCGATCTGTCAACGGCACTACGGGAACTGGCTGAACAGCGCCGGCTCGCACAAGATGCGGCTGAATAATGGCGCGTCAAGGCCTCCTTTTCCCAGCGTTGCCAAAGCTAGTTCTTCACCAGGTGCCTTATGTCCGATAAACTTCAGTTTGTCGTAAGCTTGGGTGAAGCGCAGCAACACCAAATTAGAGTTTGTCGGCCAACTCTTTTCGGCAGTCCTTTCATGCATCTCAATCCCTTCAAGCTCCCATCGAGAGTCACGGGCAACTCAACGACAAACTAAAGTTCATCGGACAAGCTAGTTCTTCACCAGGTGCCTTATGTCCGATAAACTTCAGTTTGTCGTAAGCTTGGGTGAAGCGCAGCAACACCAAATTAGAG
>JBKOZZ010000071.1:0-39551 GCA_046726155.1 Acidobacteriota bacterium | reverse complement strand
GATTGAGGTGCCGTGTGGTGTTTTCTGTGACGCTGAAGTTCGCCGGTAGGAATTCCGCTGTATTAGCAGAACGCAGAGCGGGAGTCTCGTCACCGGTTAATTCCGACGTTGAGTTAGGCGCTCGTTTACTACTGGCCAAAGCCTTCTTACTGATGAAGACGCCGTTGAAGATCAGAGCGAGGCCTACGAACACAGGTATGACGCCAGCTACCCATATTCGGCTGAGGATTTCGGCCGTATCGTTCGGAACCTTGCCGCCAATAATAATGCCTTGCATGAATACGTAGAGAAAGATCATCAGGGCCACACCAACACTTCCGGTGATTATGCCGCCTTTAATTTCGTTGTAACGCTTCACTTCAGGTGTCAGTCCACGCGCGATCTCGAGTGCTTGCTGCCGCCTAACTGCCTCCTCGGAGGATTGAAGCCATCTCAGCCACCCAGGTCTTGTTCCAGTCAAACTTTTCGTCGACTTCTCGTTTGTCAAAACTACCTGGCGCACGGCGTACAGGTTAGCCCCACACTCCTTACAGACCTTCAACTCTTCGAGCACATCTTGAGTACGCCACCAAAATGGATGCTTGAGCGCTACAGAGTAGTCTCTTTGATTCGAACCGCAACGAGGGCACCACATAGGGTCTCTCCCGATCTGTTTTTCACAGCATACGCTGATTATACGCCCCAAGTTCTCCCTGGTCTGAAACCGCTAATGAAAGCACACACATAAAAAGAGACTTTTTGCTGTGCAGAAATTGTGCAAAAACTTCTAAACGGAATGAAACTAACACAAACGGAATGAGACGGCTAGGTGGTCTAAGTGCTTATAGAATCGAACGTAAGTGAGCGGCGCTAAACGCGATGAAATTGACTCATTAAGACTGCAAAACCTTTATTCATCGGTTCGATTCCGATCGCCGCGTCAAATCAAATCAACAACTTAGAGCAAGCATCAAATGCCACCCTTCGCGTTACTGTAGTAAAAACTGTAGTAACTTCTTGCTCGCTCAGCGATTTTAGTCATCCGTAATAGTGAGAATGGCAGTAATGGTCTAGTTTCGTAACGCGCTGTCAGCTTGCGGCGCAAACTAACAGTTTGCGTTACAAGTTGTGCCAAACTAAACGAGTACCGAAATGGCTCGACAATCCAAATGGAAATCAACTAAGGCTCTCCAACCCTCCTCCCTTTGTGATGGAAGACACCTCCCAGGCCATAACAGCTTTTCTGTTTCCACAAGCTTCTGTACAGCAAGGAGCCGAGCGAAA
This sequence comes from Acidobacteriota bacterium, assembly GCA_046726155.1. Lineage (GTDB taxonomy): Bacteria > Acidobacteriota > Blastocatellia > Pyrinomonadales > Pyrinomonadaceae > PSRF01. The sequence continues at coordinate 38,288 of JBKOZZ010000071.1, read as the reverse complement.
TTGTTGATTCGCTCGGCTCAAATGTTTTGCGTAAGATCCTAACTTCTTAATCGGCCTCCGATCTGAAAGTGTCTATCACATTGCCAAGCCGCCACGCTTGATCGCGATCGAGCCGTTTACGTTGTTGAGTCGCACACGCGTCCCGCCGGAGCCGATTTGGCCGCTCAGGTTATGCCCCACGTATTGACCATCTTTGACTGTCAATCCGAAGTCGTTGGTGATGGCCCCGTGAAGCGTGCTGGCTTTGACGTCCGCACTCGCGCCCGACGGAACGATCAACACGATCGAACCGTTGACCGAATTCAGGGTGACGCCCTTCGCGCCGTCCAAGGCGGCCAAATTCGCTTCAACGCCGCCGTTGACCGTCGAGAGTTTTACTTCGCCACCGAGTCCCGCTGCCTTCACGGTGCCGTTAACCAGTGACGCATGCACGTCACCTTGAATTCCATCGACGTCCAGCGATCCATTGACCAGTTCAGCGCCTTCCAGGCTGGCCCGACGCGGGACAGTGAGCGTGTATTCAACGCTCGCTGCACTCTCTTCGCGGTTGCGACCATAATTTTGGTTTTCAGGATATTTGGTCTTGATCTGTAGGCTGTCCGCGGTATTGGTCACGTCGATGGTCAGTTCACTGAGGCGCTGTTGACTGTAAGCGCGTTTGACGGCATCGACCTTGACAGAATTCTGGTCCCAAACGTTGATATGAACGTCACCGTTGATGTTTGCGACGCTGACGCGGCCCGTCGGCGACAACGGATAAGTCTGATGAAACTCTTCCGTCTGCTCGTCACCCTTCGGTTTCTGAACGGCATCGGAAAAAGATGGTGGGATAATGGCGGCGGCATAGCCTTGCACAATTTTCACTTCGTTAACGGCAAGTGTAACTACCGCCAGAGGCAGGGCGGCGATTAATAAGGCTGCTTTCTTCATAGGCTTTCCTTTCGTAAGATCACTTTGTTGGCTTTCCAACTGACATAACACCGGGGCAGATGCTTTTGTGGCACATATTTTCTCAATCGGAGATGAAGGCATGAAGAAGCGACGTCTACGCCGGTAATGGTGACATTAAACTTGCGCATTGGTCTCGAGCCGTCTATTTCTCCGGCACGCGCGCATTTGCGATCTGATTCATCAGATCGACTTTGCTTTGATAAGCGGCGAGCACGAATTGCGCGGCCTGCGGATCCTTAGGGTTCTTGCGCGCGGTGTCACGGCTCGTCGCGATCGCGTTGTCGATGAGCGCCATGTTGTATTCATATTCAACCTGAAGCGAAGGCCGCATCGGAGGCTGAACTTTGATCGCTTCGTTCAGCTTGGCAATCGCATAGTTATACTGACGCTCTTGCCACGATAACAACATCGCGTCTGGTTTGTATGCTCGGCGTCGGTTCATAGCCTTAGATCCACGCACCTTTTCGATCTTTCGCGAAAGAAAAGGACGGGGGATCGGCGGTTGTTCGGTAGGTTCCTTCGAAATTGCCGAAAGCATGCCAGGAGAATTATTTTGCGCCGTGCCAGGCGTGGCTCGCTCTTTCTTCAAGTAAACGAAACCGACAAATCCGGCGAGCAGAATCGCAGCCGCGATTGATGTGTATGCAAGCGGTCGAAATGAAGCGAAAATTTCGCGTACTGCACGCCAACGTGATTGGCTAACGGTCGGCACACTCGGATGGTGAAGTGCAGCGACGGCAGCATCGACACGTTGTCGCAATCGCTCGGTCGGAATCGCTGCGGCAAACTCAGTAGCCAATCCTTCGGATAGGATTAGGTTTTCAGCTTCGACCGCGCGCGCCGCTTCAGCACACTGAAGACATGCGTTCAAATGCGCGGCCACGTTCGCTGCTTCATCCGCGTCCAGTTCGCCGTCAAACCATGCCTGGAGGGCTCCTTCATTAATGCAGTTTTTCATCGCTTCAACCCAATCTTGCCGTACGTTCGCGCGAATTCTTTACGCGCGCGGGCCATCAAGCTGCCTACGTAGTTCTCTTTCAGTGAAAGCGTTTGTGCGATCTCGCGATATGAGAGTCCCTGGTGTCGTAGCAGCAAACAACTTCGCATCGGTTCTTTGATTTTATCCAGTGCGCGCGTCGCGGCCTCGAGCTGCTGGGGACTTTCATGTTCGAACTGCGTCGCGAGGTCTTGACTCGTGGTTCTTTGGTAATTTGTATCGCGCGCCAGTGCACGATTGCGACTCCGAATTGTGTTGCGCGCTTCGTTCAACGTGACGCGTAATAACCACGCCCGCAGTAAGTCCGCGCGTGGCGCAGAATCCAGATGGCGATAAAGTTTGAGAAATACTTCCTGAGTAACTTCCTCTGCCAGAGCTGCATCGCGCACGACCGCCCGCGCCGTCGAAAAGACCACCCGGTGATGAAGCGTAAACGCCTCATCAAAACCTACGGCATTGTCGCGCCGTTCTGATTGGGCTGGGATTGAATCGATTGCGGCTCGGACTCCATTAACGCGCATTTATTTCTAAGTTGGTAACACCGCCAAAACCTGATTTGTGTCAAATTTCTTGGCCGTCATTAGACTGGTTAAGAAAATTCTATGCCGAGCCAGGCTACAACGGCTGAACCTCTCACCGGCTTGCGGATAATCGCAAAGTTCTTACTACTAGATTGAGCAAACTTAACAATTCCGCGCCAGCACATTAGCACTGTAGTAAAAATTGTAGTAAATACCTGCATACATGGAACCACAAGGACGAACACGCGGAAAAACCAAGTTGTTGTCTTTACACCTACGTGTAGTTCCTTGACCTTCAGTGAAACGTCCTATTCGATTTCTGCAAACCTTTATTCATCGGTTCGGTTCCGATCGCCGCCTCCAATCCTATGTCTCTCATCGACAATTTGCCGTCAGATAAAAACCACTCAACATTGAAGTAGGTTTCTTATTTTTCTGCGGTTGAAGTGCAACCGATCCGGTCGTATGATTCTATTAACAATCTAAGTCGAAACCCGACAGTGTATGGTTTCGCAGGAACGCTCCCTGCGTTCCTCCCGGAACCTCCAGCTATAAAGGAGGTCACTTCTCATGCCAACAACAAAAGAGTTTTCCGTTCAAATGGAGGATCAGCCAGGCACTCTCGGTAAGATCTGCCGAACGCTAGCTGATCGTAAAGTGAACATTCTGGCTTTCCAATCAATTCCCATAGAAGGAAAGAGCCAGGTTCGCTTGGTCGTGGATAATCCAACGACAGCGAAGTCGGTTCTGGATAGCCAGAAGCTCAAATATACTGAGGCGCAAGTTGCTCAGGTCAAGCTGCCGCATCGGCCGGGTGAGTTAGCACGCGCTGCTACCAAGCTCGGAGAAGCCAAGGTCAACATTAACTATGCCTACACAGGGGTTGAGGCAGGCTCGAATGAGCCCTTGTTGATCTTCGGCGTTGCTGACGCGGGCCGAGCCGCGAAGATTCTGGACGAAGCGGCTGCGGCTGCTGCCAAAGCATAAGATGCTCGCATATCCCCGTGGCAGATTGCGAACAGGAGAGGACTGTAGGGGCGTCACTTCGTGGGCGCCCCTGCTCTCTATGCCATACCACTTAACCTCGATTCCGATCGCCGCCTCCAATCTCTTCAACAGCATAAAGACACTCGAAAATTCCGTTAGAAATCACCTTGGAAAAAAAGTAGTAAAGGCGCCGGGGCAACTTGTGCTAAAGCACGACCTATGGCTTAATTTATTCGCCGTGGATAAACCCAAAGAGAGTTTCGGACGTCACCGCGAGCAACGCTAGAGTCTCCCTCCACTCTCTAATCCGCAAAGGTGCTCGACGTTTTGAGAACGTCGGGAGTTGACTTCTCCCCGCCGCTTGCGAAAAAAGCAGGTCGGCTTTCCCCGCCATATCCCAACGCTCCTTGCATCGAGCCAGGATGCAGGCCAAATGAGGTACTCATCGTCAAAAGGAGCAAAGATCATGAAAGTATTCTGTCCAGAGCACAGAAGAGGTTTCTTCGCGCCGCGCCAGAATCCCATAACATGTGGGAATCGCGGGCATCTTTTGGGCGAATTAGATTTCGAAGGAAAAGCCCAGGCCCCCGCTCAGCTTAACTGGCAGTATTGCTGTAACTGCGAGCATTTTTGCTTGATAGATTTCAGCCATGAGGGGATCGAACGCTGTCCCGCCTGCGCGCGGCCAAGCTCAACTCGATATTTGTGCAACCGGTGCTTTACGATTAGTTTCGAATCCAATACCCCGGCAGCGACGAAGAATTTCACTGTAACGTCGGAAGGAACACCGCACCCTTCATGTCCGGGGTGCTTGAAGTCTCCGACTGAAGATTTGCGCGAACATACTTGCGACGATCTGAGCGCATCCTTCATCACGGCGTTGACCGCTTGCCCGATTTGTCAAGAACGCTTGGACATTGCCCCTTCTTTCCCGGCCACGGTCGAGTATTACCTGAAAAGGACTGGGAACAAGCTTAACGTCACGTTCGATTACGACAGCGAACTCTTTCGGGCAGTCGAAGATGGCGAGTTCGTGCTGGTCCGCAATGGCAATGAGCCCGGATACGAATTCATGCTGCCCAGAACGCCACGCTTTTCCACGAAGAGTGATTTCTACGAGTACTATCAGGACTATTACTACTGCGCCGGGCCCGGGGCCGGTGAAGTGCAAGTCGTACAGCCTGCCATAGTTGATCGAGTTTCTGATGGATGGAAGCTCAAAACGCACGGACTCCTGGAGATCATAGAGGGTGTGACAGCTACACAGAGCAAACAGACCAAGCTAAAGGAAGAAAAGAAGGTCAGGGCAGAAGCGTCACTCACGAAAGTCTGTCCTCATTGCAACAGGCAGGTTGAAACGAAATACCCGTTCTGTTGGCATTGTGGCAAATCTACGCGAGCGAAGGAGGTTTCCATAATCAAATCTTCTGAGGTGTCTTTGGACGATGGTTTTGCGGGCGACGCAGACGAAATAACGCTCTTCCCACCGGCAAATACAGTTGAATCTGGGCCGTCTCTCTTTGCTTGGGCGTCGGAGGTGAAAACAGCGCCGGCTTCGACCAGCGGATCGACCATGAAGCTGATCGCGCTCGCCATCATCGGCCTGGCCTTAGTATCTTTTCTGTTGTTCGTAGTTTTGCGACGTTCGGCATCAAACCTTCCGAATGACGTTACGAGCAGTCAAGTGACCAACGATGGCGCGCCGCCCGTTGACAGCAGCCGAGCGACTGATGGCCCGGCACAGTCATTGTTAGCTGCTCGACCTGCGCCAACTGCTCAGCCCACTGGGCCTCCGCCGTCGGCTGCCTCCCGACCTGCTGATCTTGAACTGAAGAAATTCCAGCAAGAGAGAACCAGCGCCGGCACTGCTGACCGCGCTAAGATCGCTGAATCCCTAGCGGCGGCAGAAAGACGATATCCCAACGATTATCGTCTTCCGTACGAACGCGCCAAGTTAGCGATTAACTCCCAAGAGACACATTCACACCATGAAGCTTTCGACGCGCTTCTCCTGGCTGCTCAAAAGGCTATAGAAAACGGCCAAGCCGATGAGATGCTAAGCAGCTTGATGGCTGATAAGGGTGGCGATCTCCAAAAGCTCTCCCATGGGCACGCTGAATGGAGACAAGTGGAAGAAGCGTTGAGGAACAAGGATAAGAACGTGCTAAGCGAGAAGATGCGTCAATAAACCTTGCGCTTTCTCGCTCGTTTGGTTTTTAGGGATGCCGGTTTTATTGTCTCTGACGTCAGCAAAGACTCGCAGAAGTCAGTTTCACTGGCTACAGGTTTCTCTCAGAACCACTTTCGACACGTGACGCAATAGGAATCAAGGACGAGAGGTTCCGCGAGTGCCAAAGTAGACGACGTTAGGCGCCCCTGACCGCGCCACCGCGATATCGGGAAGTCCATCGTGATCCAAGTCGGCGATAGCGAAGCCATAGACGGTCCCCTTGTTGTCGCCAAAGTGGACAGCGGTGAAGTGGCGACCAGAGCCATCATTGAAATAGATCGTTGATGGAGCTTCGACGTTACCCACGACGATGTCGATCTGTTTGTCAAGATTCAGGTCGCCCACAGCCAGGGCGTATGGGACGATCGCACCGTCTCCGATGGGAACGCCCAAGGAGAAGGTTCCATCCTGCTTGCCGAAATAGATGGCCACACCTGTCCGTTCATCAATGGCCACAATATCCATTAAGCCATCCCCGTTGAGGTCGGCCGCCTCGGCCATCCGAATCGTCGCATCCGGCGGCCCGAATGGGACTCGCCGGGAATCTGAGAAGTCGGCGTTTGGCCCGGCCAGGTAAACGTAGCTCTGGCCGCCGTTGCGATGGGGAACGGCGAGGTCGATCCGGCCGTCGCGATTGAAGTCGGCCGGTGTGATAGTCGTCGATGCGTAATGCGAGAACGGGATGCAGTCAGCATCGAATTGACCCCTCCCCTTATTCAAACAGATGTAGTTGGCTCCGGTATCGCTTCGATTTGCAACGATGATATCGAGCAGGCGATCGCCGTTTAGATCAGCGATGCTTGCGTTTCGGGTCTCCCATTCCGCGCGACCGTACGTTGACCCCCGCCGGAAGTGACCTTTCCCGTCATTCAAGTACACGAGCTTCGGATCCGGGGCGTCGTTGCTAATAACGACATCCAGGTCGCCATCGCCGTCGATATCAACCAGCCGCCCCGAATATGAGCGGTCCGCCGCGGCGTCGAGGTCGTATGCCGCTCGAATGCCGCCACGGCCATCGCCAAGGAGCACTCGGTTTACCAGGGGCCAATGACGTCCTTTGGCGAGCACAATGTCGAGGCTACCGTCCCCATCCACATCACCGATGCTGACGTTGGCCGAGGCGTCGGAGGTCGCCTCAAGGAGGAGGCGACGATCGAAGCTTGGGAAGCGCGTAGTCATCTGAGCCTGCTTCGTATCACGCTCTCCGCGATCAACGATTTGACCACTCGGCGTGGAATGCGTAAAAAAGACGTGCATGATGCCGCTCAGGATCAGCATCCGAGCGAGTAGCGTAAACATGTGTTGACTCGTCCCCTTTGCTATCGGCGTCGGAAAGGATACTAACGCCTGTTCCCCGCGCCGCCCAACATCAGAGTTGACTAGGCGCGGCGATTACATCCAGTCTTTGAATCATAGAATAACTTTGAGTGAGAGGCTGTTCGTCAGTTCAAACGCAGCGCGCGAGAAGAATGAATAGAGTCGCAAATTCGAGCCAACCTCCAACGCAAACGGTAAATTCCCCGAGCTTTGGTGATAATAAGGGCATCGCAGACCGAGGTTGACTCTGACGTAGGGTGAGAGAAAGGAAATCAATTTTGGTAAGACAGTCAGTCCCCATGGCTCCCCCGTTAGACCATACTGCCAGGCGGCGCATCACTCGCCACCTCATGCCGTACCTTTTTATCCTCTACATCGTTGCCTTTCTGGACCGCGTCAATATTAGCTACGCCGCGCTTGAGATGACTAAAGACCTCGGCTTCACAGCAGAAGTAATGGGCTTCGGTGGAGGGATTTTCTTTTTAGGCTATTTCCTGCTCGAGATCCCGGGCTGTCTTCTCGTCGAGAAATGGAGTGCGCGAGGCTGGATCGCCCGCATCATGATCTCCTGGGGCATTCTGGCAGTTCTAATGGCCTTCATTCATACCGCCACTCAGTTCTACTGGCTTCGCTTTCTGCTTGGCGCGGCCGAAGCAGGCTTCTTTCCTGGAATAATTGTTTACCTTGGTCACTGGTTCCGCTATCAAGATCGTGCCAAGGCGATCGCGATGTTCATGGCAGCTATCCCGATCGCGAACATAATCGGATCGCCTGTTTCGGGTCTAATTCTCGGCCTCAATTGGCTCGGGCTGGCAGGCTGGCGGTGGATCTTCATCCTTGAGGGTGCGCCAGCCATTATACTCGGCGTTGTTACAATTTTTTATTTGACAGACCGGCCGCACCAGGCTAAGTGGCTCACACCTGACGAATGCGATTGGATCACAAAGGAGCTGGAGCAAGAGAAGCAGGCCCGGCAGGTTGTGCATTCATACAGTCTCTGGGAAGCGTTAAGGCACCGTGAAGTCATCTTACTGGTATTAGCGTACTTCTGCGCTGTCACCAGTGGGTACGGTTTTATTTTGTGGCTGCCCACTATGGTGAAGAGAGCTTCGGGTATGCCTAACCTGGCGGTTACCTTGATCTCGGCACTGCCTTACTGCGTAGGGCTGGCCTCGATGCTGCTGTTGGGCTGGTCATCTGATCGTACCGGGGAGCGACGCTATCATACGGCAGTACCAATCATAGCAATTAGTCTTGGACTTCTTTTGAGTGCCGTTCTGCAAAACAGCGTGGTTCTGATGGTCGCGATGTTATGCCTGGCTTCGGCCGGCATTAACGGGTATCTGCCGGTTTTTTGGTCCTTGCCAACGAAATTTCTGACAGGCTCAGTAGCGGCTGTCGCAATCGGCCTGATCAACTCGGTGGGCAATCTCGGGGGATTCGTTGGCCCATACGTGGTTGGGTATCTGGACACGGCAACGAACTCTTTTTTTGGAGGTTTACTCTATCTATCCTTTTCCGCGTTCATTGCAGCCGGTTTAATCCTTATGCTTCGGCATGCCAAAGAAAAGGCCGTGATTATGACTGAAGCACTCCAAAGATGATTCTTTCTTGCCGGCAGAGCAAGTCGTATCCTATAGTACTCCCCGAAAATTGGACCACCATTTAAGATAAAAATCGCAAGCCTCATAAAGAAGAAGCCGAAATCGGTCTCGCAGTCACGGCCACAACCTTGTCTTTAGATTGGTCTAAGTTTGAATTTGACCTTTGCTTGCCAATTAAACCAATAAATAGAAATTAGGAGGCGGAACACATGGCGAGAATTACAGGAATCGGCGGTGTATTTCTGAAAGCAAGGACGGACGCGAAAGCGCTCGCGAAATGGTATCAGACGCATTTGGGCATGCCGCTTGAGCCGTGGGGTGGAGCTGGTCTCCACTGGCCTGATGATCCAGCCGAAGATAAAGGCGTCACGGCCTGGCATCTAGCGGAACCAACGAGCGAATGGTTCAGTCCAAGTTCGTCAAGCTTTATGATCAATTACCGCGTGGACAATATGGACGAAATGCTGAAACAACTCCGCGCAGGTGGAGTTCCAATCCATCAAGGCCCCGAGTCCCACGAAAACGGAAAATTCGCCTGGATCATAGATCCCGACGGCAACAAGGTTGAGCTGTGGGAACCAAAAATTTGGGATGCGAAGAACAAAGGAACTTAAACGCGGTCAAATTGCCTATTGTACTGGACGCGAGATTTGGACGTAGACGGCAAGCCACCAGCGGCGGTTTCCTATCTTATTTGAATAGTTTTTTGGTCTAGACAATGGAGAGTACCTTATCCATCATGATTGCAGACGTAAATCTGTTCAGTCGTTAAGTGCCACTGTGGGAAATGCCGGCACAGTGAAAGCAAGGCAAGGTACTTCCTTGATAATAATCGGCGCAGATCACGTTAACTGTGACTATGGAATGGATATGAGTGAGCGCGCCAACCACTCTTATGAGTTCGGCCCCTTTCGTTTCGACATCGCCGAGCGACAGCTGTTGCGCGACGGAAAAGAACGCAGAAAAGGCTGACTACAATCGACGACTTCTACGGGAAAGAGGAGAAGCGCTTCGTAAGCGTTAAGGCGACATGATTGGCGACGATGTTCGTATTGGCGCCGATGAGGAAGGAGCCGGTGAGGCTTTCTCGATGGCTCTCTCAATCGCTTTCACTTGCGTGCGCTCGAGAAGATTCACAACGCCGCGCCGACGGTACCAGATTCCTTCTCCTGTTTCCCAAACCTCATCCGCCTCCACACTGGTGCCATTGGTGAGCCGAATCGTGACAGTACCAAGCCCGGTGTTTGCACCTCCGCCTGTCGACACGGGCCTGGAACTCAGTTCAACGCGCCTAGACTCCGGGTGAGCCACAGGCGACAGCATTGCACTTGGGGACGGCGACGGTTCTGCCGACGGAGATACGCTCCCAGTTGGCGAGGGACGCAAAGGCGGCACCGTTATCTGCCCCTGCGTGACAGCCACATTCGATGATGGCTCGCTGGAACTTTGATTAGAGGGTCGCCGCGTTATCTCGTGGTATACGAGGAACAGTACTAGCCCAATGGCCACGCCGGCGACTGTCCCCACTGCCACTATGGCCAGAGTGTTCCAATTCTGGCGGAAGTGGCTTTGCCCGTCCGTCAAATCTACCTCCCGGATCTCTTGTACTTCTCGTTTTGTTCGGTCACTAACGACGGGATTACTAGCCGGGTAGTCTTCGGCGAGCAGAGTACCGTCATGGTCGCAAAACTGATCCTTGTCAGGAAAACCTAAACCACATTCGGGACAACGTTTCATTTTGAGCCCAACAGTCGAGAAACCCCATCAGCCCTTCGCAGCAGCCAGGGGAAGATGCAACCACGATACCGAAAGCTCCTGGAAGCGATCGAATCTAACGAATCTTGCAACTGAGCGTTTACGATAGGTACCGGAAAACGGCGCGCTCTGAAACCTTCAATGCAGCACCGTATTGTTGACCTGGTCGCGCAATTCTCTAGCCCGGGTAGCGTCACTCTTCGTTCGACCGGGCTTTCACCTACTGCGGCACTGATTGTAAGACATTGTGAGCCCGAATACCTTCATAAAACGAGCCTCTCTGATCTCCCTACCGAAATAAAAGCGGGATAGAACAGAGGGCTTTAAGTCCCGTACAACATGTCTTCGAGCTTGCTCGGTTCCCTGCAGCATTCCTTCCAGAAAGTGCGGGTAAGTGCTGTTAACCGGATTGTTGAGTGTCCTAGCCTCTGCGAAACCACCTTCAATTGCTCATCCGCGAGGAGTAATAGCATCGAACTCACTGCAAAACACCAGGTCATCTGGAATTTCCTTGCGAGCCAGGCAAGTTCCTCGCTAGTATTCTCCCAGCCCCGCGAGTTACCTCACAAGACATCAGTGGCCAGTAATGAGGGATAAGTGATGAAAAAGAACCTACTCGTGCCTCTCGCAGTGTCTTTGCTGTTTTTAGCGACAGCTTACGGTCAGGAAAAAGCTGAGGTCGGCCCGTGCGCGGATCTGCCCGGGCAGACTTCAAACATACATAGATTCCGTTACGCAGGGGAGACGATTGAGATTCCAATCAGGGGCAATGACATTCCGGCAAGCGTTGCCGATTGTGAGCCAGTGGCGCTGGAAGTGCGCTGGGCTAACGGACGAAACAATGGCAGCAACTTCACTGTGACTTTTCTGGACGGTAATCAGAGGCCAATCTATACGAAATATCTTTCGGGTTTCATGTCTGGCGTGGTCCAGTATCCATTGTCGTCGTTTGACCAGCCCATGTATGGCTCATCGCTTGCGATGGTCTCCGTACCCTTCGCTGTAACAATCCAGGCAGGGGAGCCTGTTGCGGCGCCAGCTACTCTTTCATACACCGTCACGCGCGTGCCTCGCCCTTCGAAGAAGAAGGAAGAGCGAAAAAAAGGCGAAGCAGAAGAAGACACAAGACACGGGAATGAGATCGTGAACATCCACAACGCCGTGAGGTTGATCGGCGCCAGTCGGCTGCCCCTGGTCCAGATGGAGTTGAAAACAAGCCGCCCATTTCCCGTGAGAGACGTGCCTTTGCAATTGCAGATCGGAAAGAAAGTTTTTATCGAAGAACTAAGCGGTGATTACACCGGGAGAAGGCTTACCTTGACTCTGACGCCAGAGATGTTTGCCGAACTAAAAGACGGCGACGAGATTGTGGCGTTTTTTAGCAAGCCCGATGGGAATGGATCGTCGGATCAGGACGTTTGGAATTTCGGAAAACTGAGTAAGGCAGCAGGCAGAAAGCAATAGGCAGATGGCACCTTTGCGCCTAACGAGTGTGACTCAGAGAGTTAGATCGCTTCGTGGAAAATGCTGCGCTTAATCGATGTGAGCCCTGAGCTCCGAATCAAGTTACTACTAACACATGCTTCAACCGAGTCGCTGCAAGCGCTATAGCCGCTCATTGACGCCGGGGCCTTAGCCCAGCACGTCTAAAAGGCGACCGCGTAGATTGAGCAGCCGGTCCGCCAACTCCACCATCCTGCGGTTCGGGACAGCCAGCGGACGCTGCATCAATACCCGGTCCATCGCCTCCCGCTCGCGGCCAGGGCCGAGCCAGCAGGCGTACATGATGAGCGCCGCCGCCGGGGAGCGACTAACGCCGGCCTCGCAGTGGATGAGGACCTTGCCGGTGTTGTTGCGCAGGGCCTCGGCCAGCTGAATAATCCGCCACACGTCCTCTTGCGTCGCGCCTTCTTCCGTCAGCACGTCAGCGACCAGCAGGCGTAGCTTTCTCTGAACGTTGTCATAGCCCGCCGGCAGCTGGTCGTGCGAGTCGCCGATGGAGACGAGATAGGTGACCTCGGGGCAACGGTTAGGCGAACTGAGGATGTCGGCAGCCTCCGGACGACTCGCGACTTCGATTTTGATTCCAGGTTCACCCATATTGGATTCAATCCTGTCGGTGGCCGAACACTACGCTTCAGCAGCGAACGATTCCACCCCTGTCCTCTTTTTCCTGTTACCAAAGATCATCGGAGTGTTGCGCGGGACTGTTCGGAAACTGCGCCGCGTGTTTGGTTGAACCAGCCTTACACAGGAATCTCGTACTTCGCCAGAATCACTGTCACATTGTCTACACCACCGTGTTCCAGAGCGAGATCCACGAGAGTCTGACACGTCTCCTGAGCGCGCTGGCTGCGGAGAAGTACTCCCGCAATCTCTTCTTCATCAACCATCTCCGTCAGGCCGTCAGTACAAAGAAGCAATTGGTCTTCGTGCAGCAGCGGCAGGTGCCTGACTTTCACATTGATCTTGCCCGAGCCTATGCCGATAGCATCAGTAAGAATATGACGAAGGTGGTGAGTTGAGACCTCATGTTGAGGGATTCGACCGATGTCTGCCAGAAGTTGCGAGTAGGTCTGATCGCGCGTCAATTGTAATAGCCGACCACGGCGGAAAAGATACGCGCGCGAGTCTCCTACACTGCACACAAAAAGATCATTACCCGCACTGAAGGCTCCAGTGAGCGTTGTACCCATCCCTGCCAATGAAGGATCTGCGCGCCCCTCTTCCATTACCGCTTCACCCACACGTTGATAGAAGCGTTCCACTCGCGCCGACACCTCACGAGCGATCTTCTCGTTGATTCGTAGGTTCCATTTCCCAAACTCAAGACCGAGGTGGGCCAGCGTGCTGATCGCCAGGCGACTCGCCACTTCACCGCGAGCCGCGCCCCCCAAGCCGTCGGCGACAACCATAGCGTAGCCAGATTCCTGAAAGTGCTGCGGCACATCGCCCGCTGGCAGGTTCGTAAGCAGCGTTTCCTGATCCCGACCAAGCCGAGTGATCATGAAGTGGTCTTCATTGATGGGTCGCACCTTTCCCGTATGCGATAACCCTCCAAACTCCACTTTGACGGTCGAAGATAATACGTCGAATTCCTCACCTTTGATGGGTCGTGAAACTCGATACGACGCTTTCGTGTCTGTCTCTTTAGTCATGGTTCAATGTACATTACAGTTTGTACTTTTCGTTAGATATTACTCATCGCGGCCTTCGTCAAGATCGAGATTGAACCGCCTATAGTTATCTGTATTTGCCTAGCAGCGCTAGGATAACATTGCTGACCGTCCCAAGGATTTTGTTGCATAAAAAGACAACACAACCAACTTTCGCTTTGGACGGAAAGTTACCTGGATCGTAAACCTTGTCGCACGATGTTGTCGCCCGGCCGCTGAAGCGGCGCGTTAGGCGTTATTCGACATGTGCTGTAGGCAGTTGCGCGTAGCTCATGCACACAACACTTATTCTCGTCCCGCTCCTGTTCAAGGCTACCGGCTCCTTGAGGCCTTTATCCCTCTTGTTAGCAGTCTTGCTATTCGTCGCCGCCCGCTACGCCTCCAAAAAGGCCAGCGGTCGTGTAGCGACGGCGTTGTATGCCTCGGTTATCACCATCGTACTCCTGTCTGTACTCTTGGTGGCCCCCCGCCCGTTGGCCGAGCAACCATTTCCTGACGCCCAGGAAGTCGCCGACGCCACAAGACAGTTGGTTGGCGGAAACGGCTACGCTACATATGTGCACGGAAACGAGCGGCACCCGCCGAGATATCCTCCTGGCTTCTCGCTCGCCCTAGCGCCTTTTGCGGTCATCCGACATGACTATCCGTCGAACGTACAGGCCGGCGCGACATTCTACGCCGCGCTGTATGTGTTGATCGCAGTAGCCGCGGCGTGGTCGCTGAACGGGCCGGCAGCGGGCGGGCTGGCTGCCATACTGATTGGCATGTCGCCGTTCGCCAAGGTGGAGGCCTCACTGATCATGTCCGACGGCTTCGCTGCCGGGATGACAGTACTTCTCATTGCTTTGCTCCAGCACCCGACGCCAAAGCGAATCTCGTTAGCCGGCGTCTTGGCGGGCGCGCTCGTGGTCATCCGCCTACCGATGATCCTGAATCTCATCGCGCTATTCATTGTTCTGCCTTGGGCGCTTCGTAAGAGGCTGCTCTTGTTCTCCGCGCCGGCGCTGGCCGCCGTGGGTCTATTCAACTGGCTGACGTTCGGCAGCCCTTTCAGAACAGGCTATGACTACTGGCTCCCCGGGTTAAAACAATTCAGCCTCTCGTTCGCGCTCGCCTCGCCGATTCAGGGCGATGGCCCGTGGGTGGTGGCCGACGCCCTCGGCGGGCTGCTCATGAGCTGGGTATGCCCTTGCCCTGACGGAGGCCCACAAGCTGGTATGAGCAATCTTTCTTACTATCCGTCTGTTCTTCTCGGGTTATTTTGGATATACGTGCCGCCGCTCCTTCCCGTCATCGGATTACTATACGGTTGGGAGCACCGTCGCGCGTTGGCTGTCAGATTCACCTTCTGGTTAACGGCGCTCAGCCTTCTGCTCTTCACGTTTTACTTCTACCAGGGGGCGCGGTTCATGGCCGCTCCCGTCACGCTATTGGCTGTTTTCGCTTCCGCCAAACTCGCAGAGTGGATCGAAGGCGGAGCTCGTAAACCCCTCCGTAGCGCCTAACAAACGGTTGAAACTGCTGCGCCATCAGCGTGCTTTAAAGATAGCTGGGTCTGAACAATTGAAACTTTTCTTGTACTATTGTCGTAGTACAATAGTGAAATGAGCCAGATGTTCTCCGTCAATACTTCGCACCCGATGCCGCTCTATGCGCAACTGGAGCGGACAATCCGGTTCGCTGTGGTCACGGGAAAGCTGCGCGCCGGCGATCAGCTCCCGACGGTGCGGCAGTTGGCTGTTGATCTTCGCATTAATGCCAACACAGTGGCGAAAGTCTATGCTGAGCTGGAGCGAGCGGGAGTTGTGGAAACTCGGAGAGGAGTTGGAACATTTGTGAGCGCCCACCATTTCAAAGCCAGCGGTCGCCAGGACCACGAAAAACATTTGCGCGATTTGGCGGACCGCTTTATCGCCGAAGCAGGAGCGAGCGGCTTCTCCATCGACGATCTGATCGAACACCTACAAAGCAGGCGCAAAAAGGAGATGGGAAGATATGTCTAACATGATCAGTCTGGCCGAAAGCCGAGGTAACCTGCCGACATCCAACACGACGCGCGTCAACATCGTTGCGATGGTGACTTTTCTGGCGCCGCTGGTGCTCGGCGTTTTGACAACACTCTTTACGGGTAATTTCATTGCCATCGCAGTCGGAGCTATTTTGGGAATCCTCGCGGCGGGAGCGCCAAAAATCGCCCGCCAGTGGGAACGCGCGGTAGTGCTCCGGCTCGGCCGTTATATTGGTCTCAGAGGACCGGGTCTTTTCTGGATCGTGCCGTTTGTGGACACAATCCCCGCCTGGGTGGACCAGCGAGTGATCACCACGAGCTTTGCCGCAGAAGAGACGCTGACGTCTGACACCGTGCCGGTAAACGTCGATGCCGTGCTCTTCTGGATGGTCTACGATCCGGAAAAGGCGGCGCTGGAAGTTCAGAATTATCCCCAGGCGGTGAGTTGGGCGGCGCAAACTGCGCTACGGGATATTATCGGGAGAACTTCTTTGACCGATCTCTTGCGTGGCCGCGAGCGCATCGAGCAAGAGTTGCAGCAACTGATCGACGAGCGTTCGAATCCCTGGGGCGTTACCGTGCAGTCGGTTGAGATGCGTGACGTGATTATCCCTGCGGCGCTGCAAGATGCGATGTCGCGCGAAGCACAAGCCGCGCGCGAGAAACAGGCTCGCATCATCTTGGGCCAGGCCGAAGTTGAGATTGCGCATTCCTTCGAGAAGGCGGCTCAGTCTTACCAGGACAATCCAACGGCCCTTCACCTGCGCGCGATGAACATGCTCTACGAAGGACTGAAGGAGAAGGGGGCATTGATGCTAGTGCCGAGCAGCGCGGTTGAATCAATGGGCATGGGTGGTTTGCTGGGCGCAGCAGCATTGCGTCAACAGAAGCTCACAGGCAGTGAGGAACCGCCCGAGTAAGAAGATGGGAGCTGGGCAGACGCGGAGTTTCTGCTTTCGTTTTCCATATGTGATTGGAATCTAGCATGTTTATTAAAGGCGTCGCCGAATCGCCAACTAAAGCAACGCACTAGACCAAGAATGACAAATGAGAAATTGCGGTTCTCATGAGAATACCCAAAAGAGAACAGATTACCCTAGACCACGGAGGAAGAAGAGACTAATAGGAAGCGCAATCATGAGTGCAGAAGTTGAATGCCTCTCCTGCTACCTCAAAGTTGTCAGCCGCACCACGATTGTCGCGTTTGTGCTGGCGATGCTGGTCTCTAGCGCATCCAGTCAATTGCAAACTGGAACCCTGATTGGGTTGATTCGCGACCCGACGCACAAAGTGATAACCGGAGTAGAGGTTCAACTTTCTAGCGTAGATGCTTCGCACCCAGTCTCTCACACAATGACGGACAGCGCCGGTCGCTTTGAATTTGTGGGCCTGCCAGCGGGTATGTATTCGTTAGAACTGACTCTCCCGGGATGGCAGAGCCAACACTTCTCTCATTTAAAGATCGATGCGGCGCGCACGCTGGATGTCGATATTGTGCTCCTGCCGGCTCTGTCGACTCTCAGCAAACAGAATCGATCCCTCCGATCGTTTGGTCGAGATGTTTTGGTGGAGACGCAGTTTGGACAAGCCTCCATGCATGAGCTGCCAACCGCGCGAAGAATATGGTCGCTGCTCGAGAACCTGGAAACTTCAACGGTAACGAATACACTCGACACTGGTGGCATCCAGACGGGAAGGCGCACGCTCTTTGGCGTGCGCGGAGTTTCATGGACCGAAAACGAGTACGGCCTCAATGGTTTTGACGTCACAGATCCGTATCTACCAGGTCTTCCTCTGACTGACCCTGATTTTGACGCCCTTGCCGATGTTACCGTTATTACATCCGCAAAGCCTGCCTCCCTGGCCGGCGCCGGCGTTAATCTGATGTTGACTACGCCACAAATGCCGCCGAGTTTACACGGAGCTATCCGAGTCTTCTTTTCTAATCACGAATTGCAGAGCGATAACATGGACGCGCGCCTGGTCGGACTTGGATTTCCGGGACCGGAGCGCTTGCAGCATCTCTTAGACGCAAGCGGACAACTCTCTGGAGAACTGCCGCTGAGTAAGGCCACATGGCCGTTTTTACTTTCACTCTCTACCCAACAATTGACCAAGAGCCTTGGTGGTTTTCCCGATCCGATTGATACTCACGTCTATCACCTGCTGACACAATTCACGCCTTACCGGCGCGGCAGCAGGCAATTGAACCTGCTCTATGCAGGCCAACACGTTTTCAATTCCAGAGAAGGCGCTGACCCGCGTATTGAGCCCGGCACCACTCGCCGCGGTAACGACAACTTCCATCAGTTCCAAGTGCGCTGGTCTAGTTTGCCAAGTAAATCCTCCACATTGGAGCTTGGCTTTGGGGTTGCTCACGCTATCGTTTCATCAGGGACCCAGCCGGGTACATTAACAACCAGCACCATAGATTTGCCTCAGTTGACGATGACGGGCGCAGCGCCATTCTCGTTTGCAGGCACACGCACACGTTACCAGGCAAACGCTCAATTCCAAGTAGTCCATAATGGATCGTTTGGCAGTCATTCCGTTGTCTTCGGTACTGCGTTTGATCGAAGCAATATCGCGAATCACTGGAACGCGCTGGGTGGAATTGAGCAGATCCTGGTTGAGGGCGCCGGCGCCGAAGTGGTGCGTTGGAATACGCCTACTCAGGCTCGTCAGCACGTAAGAAATCTTGCGATCTTCGCGCAAGACTCGTGGCGTCCTGCGCAGTGGCTGGCTGTTCCCTTTGGCGTGCGCCTCGAAAACTCTTCAGGTCAAGCCAGCGTGGCCAGCAATCGGCTGAATTGGACCACGATCGAGCCGCGCGTGGGTTTCGTAGTGCGGCTACCTGTCATTGGAGCTATTCTGCGAGGTGGTTTTGCGCGTTATGGACATCTGTTTCAGGGGCGCTATCTTGATTTTGGAAATGCTACGGCGCTTGGCGGACAGCTTTTCCGATGGCAGGACGATAACGGCGACCGACAAGTCCAGCCGCCAGAGATTGGCGGGTTATTGCGCGTCTTTGGTGGTCCATATTCAGCTGTTGATAAGAATCTTCGACGACCTTTTACCGACGAAATTACAGTGGAAGTGACAAAGCAAATCGGAGACCGCTTTGTTACTCACGTCCGGTTTTTCCGCCGAGACGATCGTCATCTGGTCGCAATAGTCAATTCAGGCGTTCCTTTTTCCAGCTATCTTCCAACCCTGGTGATCGACCCCGGCGACGACGGAATTCCGGGCACTTCAGACGACCAGTTACTGACGCTTTTCAACCGGAAGGTTTCGGCCCTTGGCAGGGATTTCTTTGTGCTTACAAACCCGCCAGGGTATCGCGGCAGCGATAAGGCCCTGGAGATCGAAATGCTCAAGCTCTTTGCTCACCATTGGGAAGCTGCAGGCAGCTTTACAGCGATGCATGCCTCTTACCCGACCAACCCTGGCAATAGTGTCTGGCAAAACGACCCCGGTTCCATTATTACCGACCAATCGGTTTTTGGAGCATCGAATGCCGATCCAAACACGCTCTTATTTGTAACTGGCAGAACCTATTTTGATCGCGGCTTCACGGGAAAGCTGAGCGCCTATTACGAGGCACCATATGGAGTGCAGTTGGGAGTTGTGGCGAGATACTATGATGGACTTGTGTTTGGCCGGCTCTTGTTTGTCAACGGATTCGAGGAAGGTCCGTTCTTTGTGCGAGCAACCGCGCGAGGGGACTTTGGCGCCTTTCGGACCCAGTTCAATTCAACTCTGGATCTGCGCACCGCACGGGCTTTCGTTATAAAGCGGAGCAAGGTTTCACTTAGTCTTGACGTATTCAATCTTCTCAACTTAAACAAGAGCACTTTGGAATCCGATCTTACCGGTCCGAACTTTGCGAAGCGCATACCACTTACTATCCAGTCACCAAGGACAATCCGACTTGGATTGGGATGGGAATTCTGATTTTCTCATTTCCCTTTGGTGCCCGACCCGAGAAAACCCGACTTTTGATAAATCACGAGGATGCTTTGATTAGAATAAGGAATCATACGTAGTTTGGCTTAAGAAAATAGAGCCCATTCTAAACGGAACCAGAAAACGCAAAGCTATGGACGATGTTGAATGATTGCCACGCGCAGCATATCCTCAAGTGGAATAACTCGACCGTCGCTATAGCTCCGGTCTCTGACAGCAAACCAGAAGGGATTTTTATGTCGAGACTTCGCGTCCACAGCTTCTCGATCTCAGTCGATGGCTACGGCGCCGGGCCAGGCCAGGATATTGAGAATCCCCTCGGAGTTGGCGGACTCAAAGTGTTTGACTGGTTCTTTCCCACGCATACCTGGCAGCGGATGCATGGTAACGAAGAAGGCGAGACTGGCGTTGACGACGATGTCGCGGCACAGGGCTTCGAAGAAATCGGCTCTTATATTCTCGGGCGCAATATGTTTGGTCCCGTGCGCGGGCCCTGGCCCGACGAGAGTTGGAAAGGCTGGTGGGGAGATGAGCCCCCGTATCACACGCCCGTCTTTGTGCTCACGCATTACCCGCGGGCTCCCCTCAAGATGGCAGGCGGCACGGAGTTTAAGTTCGTTACTGACGGTATTCACTCAGCCCTCAAGCAGGCAACGGATGCGGCGGACAGCCGAGATGTGCGATTGGGAGGCGGCGTCTCTACGATTCGGCAATATCTGAGTGCAGCGCTAATTGACGAGTTACATCTGGCAATCGTGCCGGTGTTGCTCGGTGATGGTGAGCACTTGCTTGGTGGTCTGAATCTGCCGGCGCTGGGGTATGAATGTACAGAGCGGATCGAGGGAGCGCGAGCGACGCATGTGACTTTGCGGAAGCGCGCGTGATGTTTGTGCCTACTATTTCGCCTTCCGGAACCTTCAAGCTTTTCATTGCGGCGAATTGATGTTCCTCGGTTGGGTGCACGTAGCGTAAGACCTGGCGCGCCAAATGTGATCTGCTTCGTTCCTACTGCGTTACATTTAGCAGGACTTATGACACGCGGGGATTGGTGCGAAGATCGCTCCTATACACAGAAGACGCAAGGTGATTGCGGTTAAGGAACGGCTCACCGCGCAAGGCCGATGCGTGAAGCTGAGGGCTCGTTCCTTTTGACGAAATTCATATGGAATATGCTCTGTTTTAGCCTTCTACTAAAGGTATTCGTAACTAGCAGAGGAACCCGGTGCCCAAACTACCTGTTGAAAAGGTCGATGTCCGAAAACTGGCTCGCGCTTACGTGGCCCTGGCTTTGGCCCAGGACGAGGCGAAGCGTTACGTCAGGAAGCACTCCGCGCAAGCAGGTTTTCTACCACTTCTCACGAGCCTTGATATAACGGCCGGGTTGTTGGAAGAAATATTGGAGAACGCGATGCCAGAGAAAGATCCAGCGCCTTCGTGGTCGATAACATGTTCAAACATGCTGATGTAATACAAACAAGGCGCGGGTCGGATCCGTTTCCCATTAATCAATTGGATCGTTAACGAAGATGCCATTGTCCTTCATCAACATTTTTTTCAGCTTTGTTGTTGCACTCGTGCTTCATGAGCTGGGGCACTCTATCGCGGCTCGCGCCTGCCGGATTTCGGTAACGGAGGCCGGCTTCGGCTGGGGCCCGCAGCTCTATAGCGTTCGCATCCGCGGCATTGAATATCAACTCCGCTTACTACCCCTCGGCGCGTACATCCGGTTGGACATGGCAGACCTACAGAAACGAGCGCTAATTCAACAGCTCTCCGTACTGCTTGCCGGCATCGCTGTTAATCTTATCCTCGCGGCGCTGGCCTGGGGAACGTTCTTCGGCAGCTTCAATCTGGCGCTGGCCCTGGCGAATCTCTTGCCATTGTACCAGCAAGACGGATGGAAAGGCGGCATCTTGATTTGCCGTCGCCTGTTTAGAGGGCCCAGCCAACTGGTAGAGTGGTCCTTCACAATCTCCGCCGGACTGATGACCCTCGCCTTCCTCGCCCGCGGTCTCTTCAACTTCTGACAATTCCTTACTGATTGGACCACTGCGAAGCATTATTCAAAGTTCAAAACTAAAAGGCCATCAGGGAATCGTGCCGCGTCGTGGTTACCGCTTCAAGACTGGAAGTCAAAGAAGTTTTGTCGCAATAATAGTCTTTACCCTCGACGAGGAAAGTCGCTGATGTCGTAGCATTGCCGGTTTGCACGGCGAAGAGATCCGCGTCAGTAGCGGTCGTGGTTAAGAAGAATTAACTCTGAATGTCAAAACGCATGCTCATGACAATCCCGGATTTCAAAGATGTAGAATCGGCGCAAAAGCAAATTCATTCTTACCTGCGCCGGACGCCCTTATATAGTTATTCGGAAATTGAATCCCTCATCGGTACGAAAGTTTATATCAAGCATGAGAATTACCAGCCGACCGGCTCATTTAAGGTCCGCGGAGGGGTTAACCTGTTTTCTCAACTTACCTCCGAGGAGAAGGCGCACGGAGTGATTGCCGCTTCTACTGGTAACCACGGGCAATCGGTCGCGTTCGCTGCGCGCTTGTTTGGCGTCAAGGCCTTCATAGTTGTTCCGATCGGAGCTAACGAAGGGAAAGTGGCTTCGATGAAAGGCATGGGAGCTAAGGTGATTTTTCACGGCGCGGCATTTGATGAGGCACGATTACATTGCGAGGGGATGGCAAGTAAGGAGGGTTATCGGTACGTTCACTCCGCTGACGAGCCGTTGCTGATTGCGGGTGTGGCCACGGCAGTCCTGGAGATGCTGGAAGACGCACCTGATCTGCAAGTCATAATTGTACCTGTAGGTGGGGGAAGCGGCGCGGCAGGTGCGTGTATTGTGGCTGAGGCGCTTAACCCTGATATTCGCGTCATCGGTGTACAGTCACAACTATCCCCGGCAGCATACGAGTCCTGGCAACAGCGAAAGTTAGTCGAGGCAGCCAACCGCACGCTTGCAGAGGGATTAGCAACCGGCGCAGGTTTTGAACTCCCACAGACAATTATGTGGGAACGTCTTGATAAATTCGTCCTGGTATCTGACGAAGAGATACTGCAGGCAATGGTTTGGATGATCGAGTGCGCTCACACGCTTGCTGAGGCAGCCGGTGCGGCGTCTCTGGCAGCAGCTTATCAATTGCGTCAAGAGTTGCAGGGGAAAAAGGTGGGACTGATCTGCTCAGGAGGCAACACGTCTCTCGGCCAACTAAAACTTGCTCTCGAATCTTCGAAAGGACACCTCAAAAATGCATCAGAAGGTGAATAATATCGCCTGCCGGTAAATGGATCAGTTTGATGTCCGATAAGCTTTCAGCTTGTCGTTGAGTCACGACAAACTAAAGGAAGCTCTGATTAAGTGCTCAACTCCTTGGAGTGGACTTCCACTTAATGAGAAGTTCCTAAAGTTTATCGGACACTTTCAACGAAACTGACCCACTACGCTCCTGCCTCATGCCGTTAGACCGATGCGCTCCATTAAGTTCACAAATCTTGAATCCGTGCGAAGCGCGTCCAGCATTGGATCGATCTTTGACCATACCAGCATCTCGCTGCGACTCTCGTAAGCTTTTTCCAGCCACTCGAACGCTTTCTCTTTTTCTCCCAGACCGACATAGATGAGAGCTATTTCATAAGGTGATACAAAACGATTCCTGGATAACTGCTTCAACTCAGCCAGCACCTTCCGCGCTTTACTGCTTTGACCGGAGATAGCGTACACATGACCGAGACCCGCTAGCACAACTGCGCCAGATTCGGAAAATTCTTGGGCCTTTTTAAACTGGGCAATGGCTTCTTTATAGAGTCCTTTTTGCTGGTAGGTCCATCCCAGAAAGAGATGTGCCGGAACAAAGTTGGGATCCATGTCGAGTGTTTTTTGTAATTCGATTATTGCCTGGTCGTAATTGCGTGCCCGATAGTAAACCCAACCGACAAGCGTGTTTATTATAAGAGAGAGGGGATCCAGCTCTAGCGCGCACTGCATCTCCGCCAGGGCCTCGTCAGGTCTCCCCATCGCCGCCAGATACTCAGCGTACCAGTGATGTGCCGTGGCGTAACCCGGGTTGAGCTTGAGAGCTCGCTTGAATTGTCGCTCGGCATCTTGCCAATCCCAGTCGTAAAGTAATCTGACGAAGGCTAATGAATTGTGGGCCTCAGCCAGTCCGTCATCTATTTCCAGTGCCTTAACCGCTGCGACTTTAGCTCTGGAGAATGCTTCTCGAGGAGATAAGTAACCGTAATATCCTAATATGTTGTATGAGTCGGCTAATCCTGCATAGGCCAATGCATAATTAGGATCCTGAGCGACGGCTTCCAGGAAGAACTGAATGCTTTTCGTTAGATCAATATCAGTTCTCTTGTTCCAATGGTAACGGCCTTTCAAGTAAAGATGATATGCCTCAGTGTTCTGGGTATGGCGCTTCGTCAATCGTCTCTTCTGCTTATCAGTTAAGCGCAGGCGTAACTTTTCCGAAATCTCTTTCGAAATCTCCTCTTGCACCGAGACAATATCTGAGAGATGCCGATTGTACTGCTCTCCCCAGAGCTGTGATCCATCAGTTACATAAACCAGTTCGGTTTTAACGATTAGCCGGTCGGCAATGTGAAGAACTCTTCCGGTCAATACGGCGCGCACACCTAATCGATTCCCTACCTCCTGTGGATCAACTGCCTGGCCTTTGTAGCGAAACACGGTGCTGCGCGCCATTACACGGAGTTGTGGTAATTGCGAGAGACTGTTAATGATGCTTTCAGTAATGCCGTCACTGAGATAATCCATGTTCGGGTCTTGACTCTCGTTGACCAATGGCATCACGGCAAGTGAATCTACGGACTTACGGGAAATACGTTTCTGTGCGGGAGTGGCAGCAGGTGAAAGTGCCGGCGCAATTCCAGAAGAGATACCAAACGGAAAGACTCTCGTGGGTGCTAAATCATGACTGGTTTGTGAGTTCACCAAATTCGTCTGATCTTCTGACACTGAGCCGGACCTGGCAGACAGGATCGCGCCATCAAACCGGCAAAAATTCAGTGTTGCATCTTCATAAGTGCGCTGGCATACAGGACAAACTTTCATCTGGATTCACTGCGGTGCTGCTTATCGCGATGCGTCGCTTTGTTGTAAAGATGAAGAGCTATTCTAACACTAGTGACGGCATAACGCCGTAACACGAACAAAGTCGATAGCGCGCTATTGAGTTTTCACGGCAGTTGAAAAGTCAATGATTTAGGTGGTAATTGATGAGAGGTTCCCAATGGTCTGCAAAACCTTTATTGATCGGTTCGATTCCGATCACCGCCTCCAACAAAATCCGCAATTTACGGGCAGCCACTTGGCTGCCCGTAGTCGTTGGTCTGCCAACGGTCTGAGATCCTGTCGAACATGAGGGTTAGGCACTGGTATTTATGCCAGCTAACCCTGACCATCCCTTTGGCCGTGTGCGGCAATAGGAACTGCATGTTCAGCGGGAGTGGTTACCCTGTGGAATTTGATCTTTTTGATGCCGCCTAACTCTAAACCGGCGTGCTGCGGCGTTTGATTAGCCGATAGACGGCCAGTAGCACAATGGCTCCAACCACAGCCAGCGCGAGACTGCCTAAGAAGCCAGGCTGACTTATGTCTCCACTGTCGTTGACGGCACGTCCATAACCGAACAGGGCCTGACCGATAAATCCGCCGACCACGGCGCCCGCGATGCCTAACAGGATTGTTACTATGGCGCCGCCAGGATCCCTGCCCGGCATAATGGCTTTCGCAATCAATCCCGCCACTAACCCAAAGATTATCCAACCAATAAACGCGATCATCTCTCAGCCTCCTTCGTCTGCCGTTAATCACCTCATTCGCGCTGACATCTCGGCGCTTTGCACGCTTTTAAAACACAGATTGAATCGCTAAGTGGTAAAAGCAAATAGCAGACCATGGGGTTAAACTAAGATCCCCGAGTTTTCCAATTTTCGCATTGTGGGCCACACATAGAACGACTTTTATTTGGCGCCTCACTCTCGGCCACGCGGGTCCCGTTCCAAATAAAAGAATCCCTATTGTCTGCGCTCATAGGTGCTATTGAGTTGCGCGTGGGTTGCGGAAAGGTTAATAATTTGTACGGCGTGATACCCGCGGCATTCAGTTCACAGCGGTCTTAAGGATCGCCGCCTCCAATAGCTTGGATGGACTTGCACAGGATGCATTCAGCTCGTTCTTATTACTTCGCCTTTACGTACCGCTTCTTCTTTACGGAGGAGCGGCTGCGAGGCGAAGCGTGTGCGCGTCGGCGGGATGATTGTTAAAAGTTAGACGCCGCAAAGATTTCAGCCAAAGCCGGCCGCAACCTTCCGAATGAGAGTTGCGGCCGGCTTTTTGTTTTAAAACCGTTCGGTGATCTCTGTTATGTAGAATAGGAAGGCGCGCAAGGTGCGGAGAGCGGACGGGATAGCACGAGCGAGGCATCTCTGAGAAGGAGCGACTCAAATGAGTATTGAAGATTGGCGTTTGGAGATTGATGCGGTTGACGACGAACTACTTCGTCTGCTCAATGAGCGGGCGCGCCTGGCCGTCAGAGTCGGACAATCAAAGAAGCTTGCCGGCTTCGCTCTCTGCGATCCCATCCGGGAGCAGGAGGTCATTGAACGCGCCTGCCAGGGAAATCAGGGACCGCTTGATCAGGAGGCGATTGTCGAGCTCTTCGGTTGCATCATTCGCGAGTCGCGTCGTGTGGAAGCTGAGGCGATGGAGCAGGATTGATGATTGCGTAAACTCTTTATAGAAAGATTAAGAAACTAATGATCGCGATTGGCAGCTCTGACAGCATTCAGTCGAATGACGACAGGGTAACCGTGTCTCCCATCAATTGTGTCAGAGGGGAGCTGCGCGTGCCGGGAGATAAGTCAATCTCGCATCGGACCGCGATGCTCGCCGGCCTTGCCAGTGGTAAGTCACGCCTGAAAAATTTTTCGTCGGCGCAGGATTGCGTGGCAACGCTCGAGTGTCTTGAGGCTCTCGGCGTAAGCATCGTCAGGAACGATTCCGCCGTCGTTATCGAAGGTGCGGGTCCCGCCGGTTTACAACCAGCGCGCCAGATCCTGAATGCGCAAAACTCCGGCACCACGATACGATTGCTCGCGGGCATACTTGCCGGCCAGCCTTTTGCAACAACCATTACCGGTGACGATTCACTGCGCGCACGTCCGATGCTGCGAGTTGCCGAACCGCTGCGTTTGATGGGAGCACAGGTTGAAGTCGAAGCTAACGGTTGTGCGCCCCTCAACATCCACGGGCGCCGCCCGTTGCAACCTATCTCGTATCAACTGCCTATCGCCAGCGCCCAGATAAAATCCGCGGTGCTATTTGCGGGGCTGGCCGCCGACGGCATCACGACTGTCGAGGAATCATCGCAGACGCGTGATCACAGCGAACGTCTGCTGCCGGAATTCGGCGCGCGGCTGGTTCGAGACGGAAACAAGCACAGCATCCACGGCGGCCTGCCGCTGCATTCCTGCAACCTCTTCATTCCCGGCGACATTTCTTCGGCGGCCTTTTTCATCGCCGCTGCCGCTGCTTTGCCAGGGTCCGATCTTTTAATACGCGATGTCGGTCTCAATCCGACGCGTACCGCCTTCCTGTCCGGCTTGCGCGCAATGGGCGCGAACATCAGCCTTAGGGACGAGCGCCTTGAAGGTGGCGAGCCTGTCGGCACACTTCGGGTGCGGAGCGGAGCAGCGAAAGAGTCGCGGGCCCTGGAGGTCTCCGGCGCCATGGTTCCTAATCTGATTGATGAACTACCGCTGCTGGGCTTCGTCGCGGCCAGCATCGGTGGTGACATGAGGTTGAGCGACGCCAAGGAACTCCGCGTCAAAGAATCCGATCGAATTGCCGCAACTGTAGAGAACCTCTCCCGCATGGGCGCGCGCATCGAGGAGCGCGCGGATGGTTGGCAACTTTACGGCGGCGGTAAGTTACATGGTGCTCATCTTTCCTGTTTTGGCGACCATCGCATTGCTATGGCGTGTGCAGTGGCAGCACTTGTCGCCAGCAGTACATCAGACATCGAAGGTGCACGAAAGTCAGTGGCCGTGTCGCTGCCTGAATTCTGGGCTCTTCTGGAAAGTGTGGCTGAATGACTACGTTTTTGGAAAAGGCAAGTAGTCGCGATTTACCGTAGTCAGTTTCGTTAGAAGTGTCCGATAAACTTTAGTTTGTCGTGACTCAGCGACAAGCTAAAAGCTTATCGGACATCAAACTGACTCACTACTACCCGATTTATCACGTAAGGAATTAACGATTATGCTTCTTATATTGACTCCAAATATTGATCCGGAAAGTGCTGTCTACCGCCAGTTGCTGACGCATCTGGGCAGCCTGGAAAACATTCAGTTGCGTGTTCATCGCGAGCAGGGTGCGGAGCAAACTCTTACGGAAATCTACCTGATAGGTAACACCGCAGCAGTTTCGCTCGACCACATGCGAAGCTTGCCTGGCGTGGAGCGGGCGGTGCGCGTGTCTGAGGAATATCGCGTGATCGGCCGGCACAAGGGTGATCAACGCGACTCCCATTTCGATTACCAGGGTGTCCGCTTCGGGCAGGACACGCTTCACGTATTTGCAGGACTGTGTGCCGTCGATACGCCGGCAAATGTCGAGTTGACCTTCCGGGCGCTAAGCGACCACGGCCAGGTTTGCACACGCATGGGAGCGTACAAGCCACGCACCAGTCCCTACTCTTTTCAGGGGCATGGTAAAGCGTGTCTGCAATACGTTTTCGAGCTGGCGGGCAAGTATGGAATTAAAGTAATCGCCATGGAGGTGACACATGAATCACACATCCAGGAGATTCAGGAGGCGCTCGACGATACCGGCAAACCGACCGGAGTGATGCTCCAGATCGGCACGCGTAACACGCAGAATTTTGAGCTGCTGAAAATTGTCGGACGCCAGCACGAATTTCCGGTGTTACTGAAGCGAGGCTTCGGAATTACCCTCGATGAATCGCTGCATGCGGCTGAGTATTTAGCCAGCGAGGGCAATCGCAAGATCATCTTTGGACTGCGGGGCATGAAAACAAATATCGGTGAGCCGCACCGCAATTTCGTCGACTTTGCACACGTTCCCGTCGTGAAGCGCCTCACGCGCATGCCGGTTTGCGTCGATCCTTCACACTCCGTCGGATACCGAACAACCGGTCCGGAGGGCATTCTTGATGTGATGCATGCGACCGCCCAGGGCGTGATCGCGGGAGCCAATATGGTTCTTGTAGACTTCCATCCGGAGCCCGCCCAAGCCCTGGTTGACGGACCACAAGCACTTAAGCTCGAGGAACTCTCCCACTTTCTCGAAGACGTCCACGTCGCGCGAGAGGCCTACGAGAAGCGCTTGGCTCTTGCCGAGCGTTACGGCACTCGTGCGGACGCGTCGGCACTTATCACGAGCTAAAATAACCGAAACAGAACCGGTAGTTGAATCCCGCGATAGTCGCGCGTGAGGGAACGCTACCGCCCGCGCGTCTTGAAATGCGACTATGCTTGTCCAGAACAGCATGGCTCAAGCGGCGATAAGTCTTTGACCGCCGATGCGCGTTAAGTCTGTGACCTCCGATGCGCGGTAAGTCTTTGACTTACCGAAACCGGTACCGCGAACCCTTCCGGTCTATGACCGGAACCTCCACGTCGGAGCCCGCAAAGAATTTCATCGAGACCGACAGCAAGTCCGAGACTTGCCGCGCATAGGAGGTCAAGACTAGCTGCCGTAATGCTCTTGCGCTGGGTACTGGTACAGTTTGGCTATCAGAGGGATTGCAGAACCGAGCGCGCAAATTCCATACTGAACCAGTACCCTGCGCTGTTGCTTTTGGCGTCGACTCCGGTAAAAATCTACACCACCGCAAAATTTATGCTTAGATAAGAGGCGTTTATGATGACCGTTTCCCATGATGATAGAGCGTCCGTGGCGACCGGCGTTGGCCCGATCACAGTTAGTCGTGACACGGCTGTTCCCTTGAGTAACAACGAGCATCTTTTGAGGTGGGTTGAGAAAATGGCCCAGCTTACGCAACCGGCGGCAATCCATTGGGTGGATGGCTCCCAGGAAGAGGATGAGATGCTCAAATCGCAGATGGTCGCTGGCGGTACTCTCATTAAACTCAACGAAGAACTCTGGCCTGGTTGTTACTACGCAAGATCGGATGCGAGCGACGTTGCCCGCGTCGAAGACCGAACGTTTATCTGCTCGCTTTCAAAGGACGCCGCCGGTCCCACCAACAACTGGGAAGAGCCTTTCCAAATGCGGAGAAGACTAAAAGAGCTCTTTCAGGGAGCGATGCGCGGTCGCACGATGTATGTGCTGCCATTCAGCATGGGACCGATCGGCTCTCCGATGTCGCAGATTGGAGTGCAGCTCACTGACTCCCCTTACGTGGTGGTTAACATGCGCATCATGGCGCGCATCGGATTGCCAATCTACGCAGAGATTGATAAGGACGCGAAGCGCGTCGTACCGTGCATGCACTCGGTTGGAGCTCCGCTTGCGCCGGGTCAGAAGGATGTGGCCTGGCCCTGCAGCCAAGAAAAGTACATCGTGCATTTTCCCGAAACTCGCGAGATCTGGTCCTATGGATCCGGTTACGGCGGCAATGCTCTGCTGGGTAAGAAATGCTTCGCACTGCGTATCGCTTCCAACATCGCGCGCGACGAAGGTTGGATGGCCGAGCACATGCTGATTGTTGGCGTTGAAAGCCCGCAAGGTGAAAAGACTTACGTCACGGCAGCCTTTCCGAGTGCCTGCGGTAAAACCAACTTCGCCATGCTGATTCCACCGAAAGGATTCGAGGGCTGGAAGGTTTGGACCGTCGGAGACGATATCGCCTGGATTAAGCCAGATGAAAATGGCCACCTGCGCGCCATCAATCCCGAGGCCGGTTTCTTTGGGGTGGCGCCAGGGACGTCACAAAAGACGAACCCTAATGCAATGGCGGCGCTTTCGAAGAACAGCATCTTCACCAATGTCGCGCTGACTCCTGAAGGTGGGGTTTGGTGGGAAGGTATGACTGACAAGCCGCCCGCAGAGTGTCTCGACTGGCAGGGAAAACCCTGGACACCGCAAATCGCGAAAGAAACAGGCGCCAAAGCCGCACACCCCAACGCGCGTTTCACCGCACCTGCCTCGCAATGTCCGACGATCGATCCGGCCTGGGAAGATCCAAACGGTGTGCCGATTAGCGCGATCATTTTTGGCGGCCGCCGCGCTACTACAATGCCGCTCGTCTACCAGGCGTTCAACTGGAGCTCCGGTGTCTACGCGGGCGCCACCATGGGTTCGGAGATGACTGCGGCCGCCGCGGGAACTATTGGGAAGGTGCGCCGCGATCCGATGGCCATGCTGCCGTTTTGCGGTTATCACATGGGCGATTATTTTCGCCACTGGATCCAGATGCAGCGGTCCCTGAGCGAGACGCCGCGGATCTTCCATGTGAATTGGTTTCGTAAAGACGGTGAGGGTGCCTTTATGTGGCCCGGCTTCAGCGAAAATATGCGGGTGCTCAAATGGATTGTCGATCGTTCACATGGCCGCGCTCTTGGCAGGGAAACTCCGATCGGTTGGATGCCCCACTACGAGGACATTGATTGGCACGGTCTCGACTTCCCCAAGAGCAAATTTGACCAATTGCAGGCGTTCGACCGCGCTGCCTGGCGCGACGAAGTGCTCGGACACGAAGAGCTCTTTCTCGACTTACACGACCGCCTGCCTCCGGAGACGATCTACGAGCGCGAACTCCTGATCTGCCGGCTGTAGGCCCTTGCTTTCATGTCCGCATGAAAAAGAGGAATCAGTCAAACTGATTCCTCTTTTCCTATTAGCCGAACTGGCTTTGGCTTAGGCGCTTGTGAGGCTCACATGCTTCTCGATCATGCGCGAGATCGATTCTTTGCTGGTCGCGCCTACTACGCGTTCCACTTCTTTTCCGGCACTGAAGAGAATCAAAGTCGGAATTCCCTTAATGCCATAGCGCTGCGCCACCGAAGTGTTGTCATCGACATTGACTTTCACTACGCCGGCACTTTCGCCAAACTGTTCGGCGATGGCATCAATTGTGGGCCCCAGCATACGGCAGGGCGCACACCACTCAGCCCAGAAATCTACCAGCATCGGTTTGGTCGCTTGCAACACTTCCTTCTCAAAAGAACTGTCTGTCACACTCGAAACTTTCTCACTCATCGATCAATCTCCTCGTCCTGTTTATCTGCTCGTCCTGGTTATCTTGTCGAACAGGCATTCGTGCCTGTCATTCCCTGAAAGGCGACAGCCTGGAAAGTCTGTCTTACTACTGCCGCTGGCCCTCGATGAAGCTCTTGAGCACGCGTGCTCTGGAAGGATGACGCAATTTTCTCAGAGCCTTTGCTTCTATCTGGCGGATGCGTTCGCGCGTGACATTAAAGTCCTGGCCCACCTCTTCCAGTGTGCGCTCATGCCCTTCCCGGTCCAACCCAAAGCGCATGCGAATCACCCGCTCTTCCCGTGGACTCAGGGTTTGCAAAACGTCCCCGGTAATCTCGCGCAGGTTTGAAGTTATCACTCGCTCGGCAGGACTCGTGCTCGACTTGTCTTCGATTAAATCCCCGAGCTGCGAGTCTCCGCTTTCGCCAATCGGCGTCTCCAGGGAAACAGGCTGCTGCACGAGCTTTCGTGCCTTACTAACTTTCTCTACCGACATACCCATTTTCTTGGCGATCTCTTCAGTAGTCGGCTCGCGGCCCAACTCACGCACTAGTTCACGCGAGGTATTTCTTAACTTGTTAATCACCTCAATCATGTGAACAGGAATGCGGATGGTGCGTGCCTGATCCGCAATCGCACGTGTGATCGCCTGACGAATCCACCAGGTCGCGTAGGTTGAGAATTTATAGCCGCGCCGCCACTCAAACTTGTCCACACCCTTCATCAGTCCGAGGTTACCCTCCTGAATAAGGTCAAGGAACTGCAAGCCGCGGTTTTGGTACTTCTTCGCAATGGAAACCACCAGGCGTAAGTTAGCTTCGGTCAACTCGTGCTTGGCCTGTGCGGCCTGTGCTTCCCCGGTCACGATCATCTGATGTGAGCGCTTGATTTCGAGTGGCGAGACGTGATGCTCGGCTTCAATCTCTTTCAGCCTGCGCTTGGCAGCAGAAATCTGTCGCTTTAGTTCCTTTGCTTCTTCTGCTTTGATGCGCTTCTTTCCAAGCTTTGCTGTATTGCTTTCAATGTCACGCTCCAGCGTGCGGGTCTCTCGATGAAGGGTAGCAATAGCGTTTATCAAACGCTGCCTGATGGCCTCCTTCAAATGAAGTTGTCCTATCTCCTGGACAATTTCCAGACGCGTCCGGGCAACTTTGCGCCGTAGTCGCGTGAGCTTTTTCGACCCTTTACCGCGTCGCAGCTTTTGCTCAGCGTTGAGTTGCGCCAGCTCTTTTAGCCCTCGCTTGTAAAGCTTGCGAATGTTTCCAATACCTTCGATGGTCCACTGCAGATACTCTTCCGTCTTGTCCTCGTGCTCTTCAGTCTCCATCTGGTCGGAGAACATTACTACGTCGCGGATACCAATCGTTCCTGCTTCCAACTCAGTGCCGATCTTCAACAATTCCGCTACCGCCATCGGGGAACGGGTGATTCCTTTTTGGGCGCGCTTCTGGCCCCACTCTATTCTCTTGGCAATGGAAACTTCCTGCTCCCTCTTCAGAAGAGGCACCACTCCCATTTCGCGCATATAAACTCGAACTGGATCCGAAGTTTTATCCAGCTCACCGGCCGACAGATCCAATTCCATCTCTTCAGGAACTGAATCATCGTCTTCAGCCTGCGCTGCTGAAGATGAAGGCTCACCGATGACCGGCTCGTCTGTCTCCGTTCCGGAGATACCCGCCGTCGCCAGTTTCTCCAATACTTCATCGATGTCCTCTATCGAAACTGCGTCCTCCAGAAGCTCCTCATGAGCTCCTGAAAAACTAGGCTTAACCGAATCCATCGGTTCAACCCCATCCTGATCTTTCTGAAGCCTACTCAATTGAAGACCGTCCTTTCATGCGAGACTGCCTTAAAGTTTAGAGAGCCATCTCGCAACACAACTCTCTAGTGAACACCCAACTTTTACCGTCGCAGTAGTAATACGGCTGCCTGCGCTTAGTAGTTTCTCGCCGACAAAACCGGCTGTTTAGCGGCGGGCTTCCTTTTGCTCACTGCGGTACTGACGCATGGCTTCAAGCGCGAGACAACATCCTTTATGGTGATATTTGCCAGCACACCCTCTACTGCGGAATCCACCTCGTCCAGGACCTGGTTAAGCACAGTTCCTATGTTCACGCCTACCGGGCAATGACGATTTGGCGGATGGCGATGCAATGAAAAAACGCCCCGGCTCTCAACGGCCTGGTAGATATCCAAAAGCGTAATATGCTCGGGCTGTCGTGCTAGTTTCGACCCACCCATGGCCCCAGTCTGCGAAACCACCAGCTTCGACTCCGCCAACTCACACAGCATCCGCCGTATGACAACGGGGTTCGTATTGACGCTTTCCGCTACCTGCTCTGATTTGAGAGGCTCATCTTCGGCCCACGCCATTAGCGTCAGGACGTGAACTGCCACTGCAAACCGGCTGCTGGTCGACATATGTAAGCAAAACTCGGAAATCGGGTTATTCGTCTGTAACTAATATAGTTACAGTTGTCCGGTTTGTCAAGACCCTTATCAGTCGCCGAGCAGGGATCGGTCCACACGCCTGGCAGAAAAGACCACTTAAAGTTTACGCCGCCAATCTTGGCCTTTTTTGGCATTTTGGATCAAAACATCCGAACGTGGCCTAGCCCAAGGGCAGCAGATTGCACCAAATTCACACAATTGTTTAGATGCGCCAAAATAAGAAGCGGATGGTTCTAATGCACGCGGCTCCCGCTAAGCCATCATCAGGAACGGATAACATCCAGCCGTATTGCGCCGAATCGGACGTTTTGGGGGCATTCATAGCGTATTCCGCTGCGTTTGTGCCACTTGGCATGCTCATTGCTCCTCCCTCCAGGTGTTCCAAGAGATTTAGACCTTCACGGCTTTTAACAAAAGGAGCAACGTTATGTTGTGGACGATTCTTGTAATTCTGCTAGTTCTTTGGCTGCTGGGATTTATTGGCCACGTTGGCGGTCAACTGATTCACCTGCTACTCGTGATTGCGTTGATTATTTTCATCATCAACATCG
Organism: Acidobacteriota bacterium; assembly: GCA_046726155.1. Lineage (GTDB taxonomy): Bacteria > Acidobacteriota > Blastocatellia > Pyrinomonadales > Pyrinomonadaceae > PSRF01. The sequence goes on along the minus strand of JBKOZZ010000071.1, from coordinate 3,557 downwards.
TCTCAGGCCGAAGAACTGTTTAGCAGCTGCGCTGCTGCCAAGTGAAAGTGGTTAGCGTTCGATTATGCTGTCCGATCGCTAACGTACCAGGGCCAAGGCAGTGGGTGGTGGAGTGAATAGGTCCAGAAACCCAGGTGTTCTTTAGGGCACTGGTTTCTCAAGAAGCCCTGGCGGTAACGCCAGAGCATCGTCCACAGCAGGCAACGCTTTCTTCATAGATGGGGGAGCGTTGCTTCCTGTGGACTTAATCCTACGGAGAAGGTTACGTATGCCAGCCAGAAAGACAGCGAGAAGAAAATCCGGCAAGTCTACTGCAAAGAAAGCCGTCAAGTCTGCTTCGAAAAAATCCGGTAGGTCTGCCGCAAAAAGAGGGTCGAAAAAGCCTGCTTCCAAACGAGCATCGAAGAAGGCTCAAAAGAAAAGCACTGCCAGGAAAGGTGCTACTCGGAAGTCTGGCAAGAAGCGTCGGGCTGGAATCATGACGCGAGCGAAGAAGGCCCCGCAGGCTGTTTTGGTCGGTGCCGAAACGGGCGCAGCGGAAGGCGCTGTGAGCGGGGCGGCTGACGCCGGAAGCAAAGTCGCGGGAATTGACGCTGATGCGGGCAGGGAGCAATCGTTACAGCAAGACGAGAATGGAACGGCGACGAAATAGTTCTCGCTAAACAAACTTTGCCCTCACGCGAGCGGCGCCTGGTCTGTGACCTCCGATGCGCGGTAAGTCTCTGACTTACCGGATTACCGACCAGATACTCTTCCGTTCTTCTACCGGAAATTTGAAGGTCAGAAACCCAAGCGAAAAATATGAGAGTCGCCGGTAAGTCAGAGACTTACCGCACATCCGAGGTCACAGACCTAACGAGGTGCAGATAGAAGCTCACCTTTAGAAGCTACAAAAATTTCCTCTACCGCTCTATAGTCATCGCTGCTAGAATTCAGTTCAAACACGCACCCGAAGGGACAACATATGCCAGAACAACGTGGTAAACAGGCAACTGCCGACGTCAAGTCGGAGTGGACCCGTGCTTACCAGATCTACCTGCGAGCTCCAGGCGATCGCTATGATAAGAAAAAGGACCGCACCGCGCGGATTGACTCAGTAGCGCAGGAGTTAAAACTGACGCGCAAACAGGCAAAGCGCCGTGTACGGAACTACGAGGCCTGGCAACGAAACATCAAAAAGGGTTTAGTCGAACCCTAAGACGGAATCAATCAACAACGGCAGAGCCGTCTGTCCTCACCTGTTTTTTCAAACTAACTAGCAATGCGGGAAGCCCCGAAGCGAAAGAACTACAATTAGTCGATCGCTGGGCCGTATGGCTTCCCAAAATTTCTTGCGTCTGGTTACAATCTTCGCATCCCCAAGTCAATTACGCAGTTCCATAGCCAATGGAGGCAACATGAATTCTATTTGTCGTACCGGCCATCTGTGGACCGGCGCGTTTTTACTCGCCAGTTTAGGTATTGCATTGATGTCGTCCTGTGCGAACGGTCCGGAGTCTGTTTCCGTTTCGGGAGCCAAAGCCACACCCGCGGAAGCAGAAAAATTTATCGGCGACACTGAGAAACGTTTGTTTGACCTCAACCTGAAATACAGCCGAGCAGATTGGGTGAAAAGTACGTTCATTACCGACGACACGGAAACGCTGTCTGCCGACGCAAACAAAGAAGTGATCGCGGCGACGACGGAGCTCGCCGATCAATCGCGGCGGTTTGATGGAATCGATCTGCCTTATGACGTTGCGCGCAAGATGAAGCTCTTGAAGTTGTCGCTAACGCTACCGGCTCCAAAAGATCCGAAAGAACGCGATGAACTCACCAAACTGGCGGCGTCACTGGAAGGCGACTATGGCAAAGGAAAATACTGCCCCGATGGCGATAAAGGAAAATGTCTCAGCATTGGGGACATGGAACAGATAATGGGGAATAGCCGCGACCCGGAAGAATTGAAGCGCATCTGGCTTGGCTGGCACCAGATCTCGGTGCCATACCGCAAAGACTATGTGCGCTTTGTCGAACTCAGCAACAAGGGCGCGCGCGAAATGGGCTTTAAAGACACCGGTGCTATGTGGCGCTCAAAATACGACATGGAACCGGATGCCTTCGCAGCGGAGATGGAGCGGCTGTGGCAGCAGGTGAAACCTCTTTACGATTCGCTTTACACCTACACTCGGCGCAAACTCTCGGAGAAGTATGGCAAAGAAATCGTACCGCCTGACGGACCAATTCCAGCGCACTTGCTCGGGAATATGTGGGCACAGCAATGGGGGAATATCTATCCGTTGCTGAAACCGGAAGGCAGCGGTGATCGTGGTTACGACCTGACGCAAATTCTGAAAGCGCGCAACACCGAGCCGAAGCAGCTCGTCCAGTATGGGGAGTCTTTCTTCACTTCGCTCGGCTTCGATCCATTGCCGCAGACCTTCTGGGAACGCTCGATGCTCGTCAAACCGGTAGACCACGAAGCGGTCTGTCACGCCAGCGCCTGGGATGTTGACTTCGAAAAAGACGTGCGTCTGAAAATGTGTATCCAGATCAACGAGGAAGATTTCACAACTGTGCATCACGAACTGGGACACAACTATTATCAGATGGCCTATTCGAAACAGCCTTTCCTTTATCGCGACAGTGCCAACGATGGTTTCCATGAGGCTATCGGTGACACCATGGCGCTATCAGTGACCCCGCCGTATCTCAAGCAGATTGGCTTGATTGACAGGGTGCCGGACCCGAGCGCGGATATCGGATTTTTACTGCAGCGCGCGCTTGATAAAGTCGCGTTCCTGCCCTTTGGTTATCTGGTTGATCAGTGGCGCTGGAAAGTGTTTTCAGGAGAAGTTGGGCCAAACGATTACAACAAGGCCTGGTGGGACTTGCGCGCGAAATATCAGGGACTGGCCCCACCGGCGCCGCGCAGCGAGCAGGACTTCGATGCCGGCGCTAAGTATCATGTGCCCGCCAACACTCCGTATGCGCGTTATTTTCTGGCGGCGATTTTGCAGTTTCAATTTCATCGTGCCCTGTGTCGCGAAGCTGGATTCAGCGGCCCGTTGTATCAATGCTCAATCTACGGCAACAAAAAGGCGGGCGAGAAACTAAACCAAATGCTGGCGATGGGACTGAGCAAGCCCTGGCCCGAAGCACTCAAGACAATGACCGGCGAAGACAAAATGGACGCCACCGCGATCATCGACTACTTCGCACCGTTGAAGACCTGGCTCGACGAGCAGAACAAGAAACCCTAAAACAGGGTGCTTCGACTTCGGTCTAATTCACTCGGCTGAGGCGGGAACGTTTTCCCCAGTGGCCGAATTTGCATGCTTCGCTCTCAGCCGTTTGAATTCCTCCTCTAGTCTAGCGTGATCTTCGTCAGAGAGATTTTCCAGGTTCACGAGATGTGTGCGGGCTCCCCCGACACCTTTGATCAACTCATCCAGCTTCAAGTGGATCGCCTTCGCGTCGCGGTTTTGCGTGTTTTGAATTAGAAAGACAGCGAGGTACGTGATTACCGTCGTCGCGGTGTTTACAACCAGTTGCCACGTATCTGAATATTTAAAGAA